>CAIWTC010000550.1 GCA_903915485.1 uncultured Ignavibacteriales bacterium
AAGTCAGTTATTAAAGAAAAAGCAGTTTTTACCTGTTTATTTTCTTTATGGTGAGGACAACTTTCAAGTAAATAAAAATCTTGAAATGTTGGAGGTTCACTATGCTGAAACTATCAATAAAGATTTTGACTGGCATGTATATTATGAAAAAAATGATTTGAATGAAGCCTGGGGTGATTTAGTGTCCTTCCCTTTTTATTCAGAAAAGAAATTAGTCATTGTTAGAGAATGTCAAAAGCGTAAAGCAAAAGCATTCGACCTGTTAATGGAATATATAACCAATCCTTCGGAAAGTTCTATCCTGATTATTCAGTACGAAGGAAAGATTGATCCTAAACATGTAAAACATTCGAAATATTTGAACAACAGTCCTTATTCATTTGAAAGCAAGCCACTTAAAATTGACGGAATCGAAGAATGGGTAAGTAGGTACACCGCTGAAAAAGGGAAGGTGATAACCAAGGATGCTGCGCAGTTTCTGATTGATCAATCGGGCATGGACCGCACAATATTAGAAATGCAGCTTGATAAAATAATACTATATGTAGGTTCAACGGGCGGTGAAATCACCAAGGAAGTCATCCAAAGCCAAAATGTTAAGACAAAAACTTATAATGTTTTTGAAATGGAAAATGCACTTGGCGCCAGGAAAAAGGAATTAACCTGCAGAATTATTTACACGCTCTTGGATTCCGGAGAAGAACCACTAAAGATATTAGGGTTTATTAATAGTATATTTTTGAAAGTTACAAAGCTGACAAACCTTCCGACAAAAGAAATGTCAAAACAGGATATAGCTAAGGCGCTTGACACTTTTGACTGGAAACTTGATTTGTACTATTCATTAAACAGGATATTCCCTTACGAAAAGCGGAAGCAGATTGTTGAAGCTATTTTGAAATCGGATATCGCGTTCAAAACATCGCAATTCGATTCAAAGACTATTTTTTCAACTTTATTAAGTGAGATGTTCTCCTGAGTAATATTACAAAACCCAAGAAAATTCAAACAACAGCAGAAACCCTTACGATAAGTTGGGAATCTGAAGCGTGGACTTTAGATAAAAAGTATCTCAGGGACGAATGCCCTTGCGCAGGATGTAAAGGAGAAACAATTTTACTTCACACTTACAGACCGCCCGAACGGACAGAATTCACTCCTGAGATGTACATAATAAAGAAAATTGAACTTGTCGGCGGATACGCAATAAAAATAACTTGGGGTGACGGACATGATGAAGGCCTGTTTTCCTGGGACTATTTGAAAAATTTGGTTGATGATTCTAAAGAGAAGAAACCTCAGGAATACGATACGCTATTATGATTTCAAAATATGACCTGAAAACAATTTCTTCATTTAAGATGAAGAAGTATAGAGATAAGCACCAAAAAATATTTGTCGAAGGACTGAGGGTTGTTGAAGATGCACTGCAGAGCAGTTATAACTGTGAACGGTTAATCTTAACTCAATATTTTATTGAAAGAAATTCTGAAGTGTTGCGTAAAGAATATTTCAGCAATGTTCCTCATCATGTGGTTACAGAGAAAGACTTCTTTCAAATCAGTGATACACAATCTCCACAGGGGATAGGGTTAGTAATAGATGTTTCCAAAAGAAACCGCCGTATGTCTGCTAACGGTATCTCTATTTATCTTGATAATATTTCCGACCCTGGCAATGCTGGAACAATAATAAGAACTGCTTGCTGGTTTGGATTTCGCAACATTATTTTTTCCAATGGAAGTGTTGACATATATAATCCTAAATTAATCAGAAGCGCTTCCGGGGCTTATTTTTATTCAAACTTATTTATTGATGATGTTGATTATAATTTCCTTTCTGATAAAAAAGAAAACCAAATTGAAATTGTAGGTGCTGATTTGACAGGGGAAGATTATGAAAAATTTGTTTTTGCAAAAGATGCTGTGCTGGTAGTTGGAAACGAAGGAAATGGAATTTCTGAAACAGTAAAATCATTTCTTTCCAAACGAATTGTGATTCCTAAAAAAGGATTTGGCGAGTCACTAAATGTATCTTCGGCCTTCGCAATAATTGCCTCAAAAGCCTCTCAATAGCTAATACTCTCCCTGATTGCTATCAAGAGATAAATATTTTCTCCTGATCCCGAAATATAAGCTATCTACTAATGCCTGTTATTGAGGTTTTAGCTTCACCGTTACTGCCCGTGCTGCTGACTTTTATCGTAATCCTTTTTGCAACATTTACTGTATCATTTGAATCATACACGGCAAAGTGAAACTTTGTATATGCTTTGCTTTGTGTATCAGGCATTGTATAACTCGTTTCGCCTGATGTTTTTACATTTTCGCCCTCAACAGATACTTGTATATTGGTCCCGGATACTAACGGGTTTCCGTTTTCATCTTTAGCTTCAAATATAAATTCCTGAGCACCGCCGTTTGGAATATCAAAAGTGGTTGGAGAAATTGCAACGGAAGAAGTTCCTGAAAAAAGAATGTACATTGATTTTGAGATTATAGACGAAGTTTCATCTGCAGTTGATGCAGTAACTAGTGCAAAACCAGCACCGTAAGTTGCGTCAACCGGACGAGGCTCTGCAGACATCAACCTAACACTCGCCGAGCCGACAGAACTGGTTTGTGCAAATCCCTCAATGATACCACCTGTGGAAGTAAAATAAACTGATGTGCCCGGTCTGACAGGATTGCTGTATTTATCTCCGCAGTATGCGGTTATACTATTGATTAGTCCAAAAGCTTTTAGACCAGGGAAATTTAATGTTTGGGCAGCTATACCTAAATGGCTTTGGGTTGGGTGCCCGCCGAAAATTGTGTACGAAACCGGAAGTGATGTAATAGTTTTTGACCCTGTATTGGTCTCTGCAAGTATTTGAACAATCCCCGCATTAGTTCCGGAAGTTAGCACAGTTTTAACTCTCCCTAAGGAATCCGAAAACGCAAGAGTTGGGCTTAAAAATTCATCTCCGTTAGGCCTGCCGCCAAAACTAAATTTAACTAATGATGAGTGCGCAATATCGATTGGATTACCTAAAGTATCAACAATCTGAAAAGTAATTGTTCCTGTTTCAGGAGAACCGCTTCCACGAACTCCTAAGTTTGTCAATGACTGAGATAGAAGATATATTGCTGAAGGGGGTCCGCTTTGTACTGTAGATGTACTTGCTACTTTTGAAAGAATGATAGACTTAAGGCTTACCGTTGAATTCTTGGAAATAAATATTTGTGTTGTGTCTGTTTTATAACCGACTTTGGAAGTTATAATCGTTGCAAATCTATTAGTATCAATATTAAAGTTGGCAGTGTAAACCCCTGAAGTAGTTGAATACGAGGTGGAAGTCCCCACCACATAATTAATTTTAACCAATGCACTGTCAATAACATTTCCTGTACTGAACTCAACCACTGAACCTGTAACGGAAGTATTATTTGTTGATCCGGTGCTCTCCGCATCAGGAATTGTTGGGTTGCTTGAGTCACATCCGGCAATAAAGAATAAGGGTGCTATGAGCAAAAAACCAAATGATATAAAAATAATTAAGCTTTGTTTCATTCTTTCCAAGTTTCGTTAATTCTAAAGATTAAATTAGCTTAGATACGGCTAAATGTCAAGTAATATGTTTATTTATTGCCTTTTGCTAGAAAGAATTAGCTATTAATTAAGGAAGAATTGGTTGACAATAATGAATTATCCGTATGAAGAATTTAAACTTATAAGATAGAATTTATTTGATGATAAAATAAGGCAAAAAACTGTATCTAAAATATTTCTAATGAGGGAAAAATTTCGTATATTTGCAACTTAAAAAATAACCACTATTGAGCATGATTGACTTCAAAACACTAAATTCAGAACAAAAAGCAGCAGTAACTTATAATGAAGGACCGCATCTTGTTGTTGCCGGTGCAGGTTCAGGTAAAACGAGAGTATTGACCTATAAGATAGCACATATTTTGGAAAAAGGGTATGATCCGCAAACAATTTTAGCACTTACTTTTACAAATAAAGCTGCTAAAGAGATGAAAAACAGAATTCGCAGCCTTATTGGCCCGAAAGCTGACTATATTTGGATGGGGACTTTCCACTCGATTTTTGCAAAAATTTTAAGAGTAGAAGCTGAACAGCTAAACTACACCAAAAACTTTTCTATTTATGACACTGAAGATTCGCAGTCATTAGTTTCCAATATTATTGAAGATTTAGGTTTATCTAATGACTTCGGCAACTCCTCCCAGGTTCGTCACAAAATAAGCTATTACAAAAACTTACTTATTCTCCCACCTGATTATTTGCAGAACCATGCTGTTTCGGAGCAGGATATAAAGTTTGGAGAAATTTATAAAAAATATCAGTCACAGCTTCATTCCAATAATGCGATGGATTTTGAAGACTTGCTCCTAAAACCGCTTGAATTGTTTGAGAACAAAAAGGCTGTACTTCAAAAATATAAAAAGAAATTTTCATATATCCTTGTTGATGAGTTTCAGGACACAAATGTGATCCAGTATGAACTTATGAAGATATTGTCAAGCAAAGATGGTAATTTATGCGCTGTCGGTGATGATGCTCAGAGTATTTATAGCTGGCGGGGGGCTGATGTAAGGAATATGCTGAATTTTTCAAAAGATTTTTCAAAGGCAAAACAATTTCCGCTTCAGAAAAATTACCGTTCAACAAAAAATATTTTAGGTGCTGCTGATTCGGTAATTAAAAAGAATGAGAATCAGTTAGATAAAACTTTATATACCGATAATGAAGAAGGTGAACTCTTAACGCTCGTAAAGTGTACTGATGAAAAAGACGAAGCGTTGCAGATAGCTAAACTGATTAAAGAGGAAATTTCACAGAACAAATTATCGTTCAATAACTTTGCGGTTTTTTATAGAACTAATGCGCAGTCCCGTTCGATGGAAGACATATTCATGCGTGAGGGTGTTGCATACACGATAGTTGGCGGAGTTGAATTTTACAAACGCAAAGAAGTTAAAGATTTAATCGGATACTTAAAAGTGCTGGCTAACTACCGCGATGAGGAAAGTTTACTTCGGATTATGAATTTCCCTCAAAGAGGAATTGGCGTAACTACAATCCGTAAGATGATTACTTTTGCTCGTAAGCATAACATCACTCTCTTTGAAACTATGTCCCGTGTGTTTGAAGTAATAGATATTAAAGAGCGCATTCAAAAGCATGTAAAGAATTTCAAAATTTTACTTGATAAGTACATTAACCTTAAAAGCAAAATATCAATCAGTGAATTAACTCGTGCTTTAATTGATGAATTACAATTGATCCAAATGTTCAAAGACGAAAATACAATGGAGTCTATGGACAGGCTAGGAAATATTGAACAGTTGATGTCAGCAGTTACTGAATACAATAAGAATAAGCCTGAAGCGGCATTAGAAGACTATCTACAAGAAGTTTCATTAGTTACTGATTTGGAAATGATAGATGACAAAAAGAATGTCGTTTCCTTGATGACTGTTCACACTTCAAAAGGGCTTGAATTCCCTGTGGTTTTTGTGTCCGGACTTGAGGAAGAAATTTTCCCTCTGTCAAATAGATTCAGTTCTGAGGCGTCCTTGGATGAGGAACGGAGATTATTCTATGTAGCTATCACCAGGGCGGAAAAGAAAGTTTATTTAACTCACGCAAGAAGCAGGTATCGTTTTGGAGAGGTTGCATATCAAAACCGCTCTAGATTTATTGATGAAATCGATGAACAATATGTTTCTGAAGATGACGGATCAGCTGCTAGACGTGCCAACCGCAAGTCAAAGAAAGAAATATATTACGAGTACTTTCAAAATATAGAGTACACTAAGTTTACCAGTAATAAAAATACAAATCTTAAAGTCGGCACCAGGGTTATGCACGAACAATTCGGCCTTGGAAAAATTGCGCAGGTAATAGGGTCCGGGGAAAATCAGAAAGTTACAGTTATATTTGAAGGCAATAATGTTAAACAGCTTATGCTGAAATTTGCCAAGCTGAAGATTCTTAATAATTAGCTATTATTAATCCGACTGTGTTTTTAAGCGCCCTTCAGAAATGAGGGGCGTTTTAGTTTTAAAATAGACCATTCGCAAAATATATTTTATTAAAGTAGTGGAATTAAATGCAGAAAATATTAAATTTAAGGACACTAACATTTTTGATATGAAATAAAGAGGTAATGATATGATAGCTCCAAAAAAATTAGCAATATTAGTAGCCGGCGGACCGGCACCCGGAATTAATAGCGTCATTGGTGCAGCAACTATTCGCAGCGCGATGGAGGGTGTTGATGTAATTGGAATCAAGGACGGCTTCCAATGGATAATGGAAGGCGATATTTCTCATACGAAAGAACTTAATATTCAAAATGTTAGTCGAATCCATTTCAGAGGCGGTTCTTATATCGGCATATCGCGAAGTAATCCAACAAAAAATAAAAAACATCTTGAGACTACGGTAACTTCATTACTCCGCTTGAATGTTGATAAATTAATCACTATCGGTGGTGATGATACTGCGTTCAGCGCGATGAAAGTTGAAGAGATGGCTGCTGGTCGTATTAGTGTGGTACATGTCCCAAAAACAATTGATAATGATTTGGACATTCCTCATGGTATCCCAACATTCGGCTTTCAAACAGCCAGACACATCGGTGTTGATATTGTGAAAAATTTAATGGTGGATGCACAAACCACATCCCGTTGGTATTTTGTTGTAACGATGGGCCGTAAAGCGGGTCATCTTGCTCTTGGAATAGGGAAGGCGGCCGGTTCGACTATTACATTGATTCCAGAGGAATTCCCCGGTAATGTTAGTAAGCTTTCGCATATCGTAGATATATTAGTAGGGGCTATAATCAAGAGGCTTAGTTATGGTAAATCTGATGGCGTTGCAATTTTAGCCGAAGGGCTTGTCGAGCATTTAGATGCAGCTGATTTGCAGGATATGATTAATGTTGAGCGCGATGCACATGACAATATACGGATAGCCGAAGTTAATTTTGGAGAAATACTCAAAGCTAAGGTTCAGCAGCGGTTAAAAGATTTTAATCTTAAGGTTACAATTGTAGCGAAAAATATCGGTTATGAATTGCGCTGTGCAGACCCTATTCCTTTTGATATGGAATATACCCGCGATTTAGGCTACTCTGCCGCACAGTTTATTCTGACGGGCGGTAATGGTGCAATGGTTTCGATTCAGAATGGGCATTTCATACCGCTTTTCTTTAAGGATATTTTAGACCCCATAACTAAGAAAACTAAGGTTCGTATGGTTGATCCGTCATCTGAAGCTTTTTATATTGCAAGAAAATATATGTTAAGATTAAATGAGTCTGATTTCGAAGATGCTCATGAATTGGCTAAATATGCTGCCACTTGCGGAGTTTCTCTTGAGGATTTCAAATCTCAGTTTTCTTATCTTATTAAAAATGATATGTTATATAGAACTCCTGAGATGGGTACGAAATTAGAAATACCAACTGCTGAAAGTAAAAAAGGAGCAAAAAAGTAGTTATAAGTTCTAAAGGATTTGAAAAGTGCTGACTATGTTTTGACATTGTCAGCACTTTTTGCTTTAGGGAAGTCCTTTTAATATTCGTTGATTCTTTAATGCCTCCAAATACCACACAAATTCCTCAAAAAAGTATTTGCTTCTTCTTTCGTAATCTTCAGTTGGTGCTGAGCCGTCTTCATTTATTGATTCGTGCGAATTAGATATAGGGAGTGACCTCGGAATAGCAATAATTTTTAGTTCAGCACATATAGAGCGCAAATGCTCTACTGCTCTTATTCCTCCAAAAGGTCCGGATGAGTAAGATATTATACCCGCCGCTTTATGAGCGTATTCATTCCTGAAGTGGTCAAGCAGATTTTTAAGCGCCGGGGGTATGCTATGGTTGTACTCTGCCGTTATCAATATGTAACCGTCAACATCTTCAAGTGTTTGATGCAGGGCAACTATTTTATTTCCTGGTGAAACCATCTCGCCATAAGTTTTCCCAAGTATGGGTAGGTCAACCTCTGCGGGGTCGATGATTATTGTCTCAAGTGAATGTTGTTTTAATATTCTATCAGCAAATAATGCTATTCTTAATCCGTCTCTGTTTTCTCTTACAGTGCTAAGGATAATTGCTATTTTCATAATATTAGTCTTTTGTTAAAGTAACATGTAATTGTATAATCTAAACCGTTAAAAAAATGTATTAGTTCAATGCGCAATAAATAAAGGATGAAGTTTAATTTAAAATAAAAATGCCGCAAACTCTAATGAAAGTATTTGCGGCAAAAGTAAGGGCCGAATTATTTATTTATCGTCGACAACTTCATAAGATGCTTCTTGAACATCGTTATCTTTTTTATCATCGGCTTTGGATGAATTTGGCTGTTGAGCACCGGGTTGTTCGCCGCCAAATCCACTTCCGTCCTGAGGCGGAGGAGGACCAGCCTGAGCATACAACTGCTGTGCAATATCATTCCAAATTTTCTGGAAAGCATCAACGGCAGATTTTATCGTATCATAATTATCTGTTTTTATAGCTGCTTCAAGTGTAACAATTTCAGACTCAAGTTTAGCTTTAGAATCTGCAGGCACTTTTTCTTTTAACTCTTCAATTTGTTTCTTGGTCTGAAAAATTAAATTGTCAGCTTGATTTTTTATATCAACTAAATCGCGTTTCTTCTTGTCTTCATCAGCGTGCTCTTGAGCTGTCTTCTTCATTTTATCAATCTCATCTTTCGAAAGTCCGGATGATGAGGTGATTCTGATACTCTGCTCTTTATTAGTTGCACGGTCTTTTGCCATAACATGCAGGATTCCGTTAGCATCGATGTCGAATGTAACTTCAATCTGTGGAACTCCGCGAGGTGCAGGAGGAAGTCCTTCAAGATGGAACTTACCCAAAGTTCTGTTGTCCATAGCCATAGGGCGTTCACCCTGAAGAATATGAATTTCAACAGAAGGCTGACTGTCAGCTGCAGTAGAGAATACTTCGCTTTTCTTGGTTGGGATAGTTGTGTTTGCTGCTATAAGAGTGGTCATCACGCTTCCTAAAGTTTCAATTCCTAAAGAAAGGGGAGTGACATCAAGCAAGAGAACATCCTTCACTTCACCGGTTAAGACACCACCTTGAATAGCAGCGCCTACAGCAACTACTTCATCAGGGTTTACTCCGCGGTGTGGTTCTCTGCCGAACAATGATTTGACTAACTCTTGTACTCTCGGCATTCTTGTGGAACCGCCGACTAGAATGACCTCGTCGATTTCTTTAATCGTTACGCCTGCATCCTTGATTGCGCGTTCGCAAGGGATTCTGGTTTTCTCGACTAAATCATCAACTAACTGTTCAAATTTTGCTCGTGTAATATTGATATTAAGATGCTTTGGACCATCCTGTGTAGCAGTGATAAACGGCAGATTGACATCCGTAGTTGAAGAAGATGAGAGCTCGATTTTTGCTTTTTCACCAGCTTCCTTCAATCTCTGAAGTGCCATAGGATCTTTTCTTAAGTCAATGCTTTCTTGTTTCAAGAATTCATCTGCAAGGAAGTCAATAAGTCTTTGGTCGAAGTCATCACCTCCGAGGTGGGTATCACCGTTAGTTGATTTAACTTCGAAAACACCATCGCCAAGTTGAAGAATGGAAACATCGAAAGTACCGCCGCCTAAATCATAAACTGCAACTATCTGTTCAGCATTTTTCTTGTCTAACCCGTAGGCAAGGGCTGCTGCAGTAGGTTCGTTGATGATTCTGCGAACTTTAAGTCCTGCGATTTCACCGGCATCTTTTGTTGCTTGTCTCTGGGCATCATTGAAGTAAGCAGGGACTGTAACAACTGCTTCAGTTACTTCTTCTCCAAGATAGTCTTCTGCAGTTTTTTTCATTTTTTGTAAAATCATTGCGCTAATTTCAGGCGGTGAATAAATTCTGTCTGAAACTTTAACGCGTGCTGACTTATTGTCGCCTTGGATGACTTCGTAAGGAACTGTTGACATTTCGTCGTTTACTTCGTCAATAAATCTTCCCATAAATCTCTTTACGCTGAAAATTGTATTTTTTGGATTTGTAATTGCCTGGCGTTTGCCTGGCTGACCCACTAATCTTTCGCCTGATTTGGCAAAAGCTACTATTGAAGGGGTAGTTCTTCCACCTTCTGAGTTAGGTATAACCACCGGCTCATTGTTTTCCATAACGGCAACGCATGAGTTAGTAGTTCCTAAATCTATTCCTATTATTTTTCCCATGAAAAAATTGCTCCTTTGTCTGTAATAATGTCATAGTTGTTTGATTAATAGCTATATATTACAACATCTGTGCCACTATTAAAATTTCCGAAATAATTTTTTAACTATCTTTTTTCGAATAATTTGCGCTTTTTCTTTGTATTCTCGGTTTGCTTTCATACATTTGTAAGGCCATATATTCAGGTAAATAGCCTCACTTTTGTATTTCCCAGAGCAGCATTCACCTAAAGCCTAATATGGGCACATAAACATGACATTTTGACAAATTTTATACAGACATATTGACCGTATGGAAAAAAAACATTTCCAATCATCTTTTGATTACACATTTTTCAACTTAAAATTAGACACAACCTGGCTAGGTAGAGATTTTACCCTTGTTGATGAAATTGACTCATCAAATAGCTTTCTGATGAACTCAGATTCTCAAATAAAAGCAAATGGTGCTGTCCTTATGGCAGAGAAACAACTTGCAGGCAAGGGACGCTTCGATAGGACTTGGTTCAGTTCAAAGTTTGAGAACTTGACTTTCAGCATTCTTATTAATGATGAGGAACTCCTTTCGCTCGACCCGATAGTTTTTAGCTTTGGGGCAATCGTTGCCGTTTCTAAAGCATTGGAGTCACAGTATCAGGTAAAGAATGGTATCAAATGGCCTAATGACTTGCTTAGCGATGGTAAAAAAATATGCGGTGTGCTTTCTGAAAGAACCTTTATCGGCGATAGAATTGAAAAACTAGTCATTGGAATTGGTTTGAATGTAAATCAAACTAACTTTCAAGGTGAGTATAGCATTCAACCGACATCGGTTGCAAAAGAAATTAATTCTTCAGTATCAAGGGAAAAACTTCTGGCGGAAATTTTGAATGAGTTTGAAGAACTTATCTCCAGAAGTGAAGGAACTACTTCTTTAGTAATTAAAGAGTGGAAACAAAGATGCCCTTATCTTGGGGACTCGATTGGTATAAAGCAGAATGAAAATACCGAATACGGTATTTTCGCTGATGTGGAAGAAGATGGAACATTGGTATTGCGACAGAAGGATAAATTACTTAAATTTAACTATGGAGATGTTAGTTTAATTTTATGAAAATCATCGCAGTTGATATTGGAAACAGTTCAATAAAACTCATTTGGATGAGTGATGGAAAAGTGGTTGGTTTCGAAAGAATCAGTGAAAATCATTTTCGCCAAATTGAAAATGTGAGTTCAGTTGATGCTATCTGTATTTCATCAGTAAATCCTCACTCTAAATATATTGTCAAAAATTGGATAGACAAAAATTTCAAGGGAAAAGTTTTTGAAATAAATTCAAGCTCACCCTTCAGTTTTGAAAATGGATATCACCCGCCCGAAGCTCTTGGTGTTGATAGAATGTGCGGTGCTGAAGGAGCCTTGTTTTATATGTCGCAGAATGCATCTGCTACAAGTGAGTGTGTCATTACTGCTGATTTTGGTACGGCTACGACAATTAACCTTGTTGAGAATCATAAATTCATGGGTGGATATATTTTGCCGGGAGTTAGGCTTGCAATTAGAGCACTTAACACAAACACGGCCTTATTACCCAAGGTTGATTTATCAGGAAAAATAGGATTGTTTGGAAACAACACAAAGCACTGTATGCAGACCGGGATTATACAATCTGCAATTGCGCTTTTGGAAAAGTTTCATAAAATTTACGAAAATAAATATTCAAAACCGCCACAACTATTTGTTACGGGCGGTAATGCTGAATTCTTTATACCGTTAATAAGACCTCAGCACATATATTTAAAAGAATTAACATGTTACGGAATGTATTCTATAGCCAGCAAACTAATGGGCATTGCCCAATAATTAGCATATTCTTATTTGTTTTAGAGTGTGTAAATTTTTAAATTGCATTAAAAATTGGAGAATTCAATGAAGATTAGAATTGAAGAAAGATACGAAGCAGTAATTATAGAGTTGAAGGGTAACATCATGGGTGGCCCCGAGGCTCAAGAATTCAGTGACGCTATCAAAAAGATGTTGACAGAAAATAAAAAACACATCGTTGTAGATTTAGCAGAAGTTAAATTTATGAACAGTTCAGGACTCGGTATGTTAATCAGCGGACTTACTACTGCAAGAAACGGCGATGGTAATCTAAAGTTAGCATGTGTTACAGAAAAAATTCATAGCTTATTAATGATAACAAAGTTAATAACTATTTTTGAAACTTTTGAAGCCGTTGACGATGCGGTTAAAAGTTTCGCATAAATAAAAATTAAATCAGACAGACATTCTAAACCGTTGTTCTGATACTTCCGGAATTAAATTGTTCAAAAATATTTTGAACAAATAAATATCTTAACAAATAATCCTTATGGTACTGCCAACGAGCAGTAGCAATAAGGATTGTTTTTGTCATTAATAATAAAGAGTGAAATGAAAGCAACCGTTATAGTAGGGTCACAGTGGGGAGACGAAGGTAAAGGAAAAATAGTAGATTACCTTAGTGAAGAATATGATATTGTAGTCAGGTATCAAGGTGGAGCCAATGCCGGACACACAGTTGAATTTGATAAAAGTAAATTTATTTTGCATTTGATTCCTTCCGGAATTCTTAGGGCAAACTGTGTTTGTGTAATTGGCAACGGGGTGGTATTAGACCCTATCGCTTTGCTTGATGAAATTGCATTTTTGGAGTCTCAAGGTGTCAAGGTTGCGGGGAGATTGTTCATTAGCTTAAATACTCACCTCATCATGCCTTACCACAAAGCAATGGATGCAAAACAAGAATCCGGTAAACTTAAAATTGGAAGTACGGGCAGGGGTATAGGACCTTGTTATACTGATAAAGCCTCCCGCAGAGGAATTAGGCTACAGGACTTGTTTGATAAAAATGTATTAATCAATAAAATATCACTAAGTCTTGAAGAAAAAAGAGCATCCCTCGAAAATATTGAAGGACTCAATTTAAGCGTAGATAAAATTGCCGAAGAATATTTTGGCTACGGAATAATGTTAAGGAAATACAGTACCGATACTGCGATGATGCTGAATAAAGAACTTCAGAAGAGCAGCAGAATTCTTTTAGAAGGAGCTCAGGGTGCTGCGTTGGATGTTGATTTTGGAACATACCCGTTCGTAACTTCTTCAAATACAATCTCAGGTGGTGCGTGCACAGGTACAGGACTTCCCCCCACAAGTATCGGAAAAATTATCGGCATCGTAAAGGCATATACTACTCGCGTAGGCGAAGGACCTTTCCCCACAGAATTAAACGATAGCGTCGGTGAAGATTTGAGAACAGCCGGAGCAGAATTTGGTGCTACTACCGGAAGAGCGCGTCGCTGCGGATGGTATGACTCAAATTTGATTAGATATTCAAGTATGATTAACGGATTCAAAACAGCCGTATTGACTAAGCTTGATGTCTTAGGGATATTTGATGAAATCTCAATTTGTACAGGATATAAATTAAAAGGAAAGAAGATTTCTTATTTCCCTACCAGTCCTGATGAACTGAATAATCTTAAGCCTGTATACAAAACCGTTCCCGGATGGAAAGGTATTGATATTAGCGCCTGCAGAAGTTTTGATGACCTGCCTGAGAATACGCAACTTTATGTTAATACTTTGGAGAAAGTTAGCAAAATTAAATTCTCAATAATTTCGGTTGGTCCAAAAAGAGAAGAAACAATTTTACGCTGATATGAAACTCAGAGGAGGACCTGCCTCCGTTCAAATAAAGATTGCGCTAATAATTATTGCCCTTTTTATTGGAGTAGGGACAATTTGGTATACTAACCAACTTGTCACTAAGCTTGAATTAAAAGAAAAAGAAATAGTTAACCTATATGCAAAAGGATTAACTCATTTATCAAATTCCAGTGAAGGTTCAGATTTAACTTTTCTTTTTGAAAATATTATCCGTCCTATTGATTTCCCAATGATACTAACAAACTCAAGAGACTCTCTTGAGGTTTATGATTCTACTGTAATCCGGAATATTTATATTGATCCAAAGCTTTCAAAGCAAGAGTTAATAAGTAAGTTTTCCACGATTCTTAAAGAGATGGATGCTGCTCATACTCCGCTTGATGTCAAAATAGTTCCCTATAAAGATACTTTGGTTATTCAGCGGATTCATTACGATGAATCAGTTCTTATTAAGCAGTTGAAGTACTACCCTTACTTTCAGTTAACTTTGGCATTTTTCTTTTTGCTGATAGGGTACATCAGTTTTAGTCAGATTAAGAGAAGTGAACAAAGCAATATTTGGGTAGGTATGGCGAAGGAAACTGCGCATCAGTTTGGAACGCCGCTTTCAAGCTTGTTGGGATGGATAGAATTACTGAAAAATAATTATAATGACCCCGATAAAGCCCTCGATATCACTTACGAAATTCAGAATGATGTTGAGCGACTCAATAGGATTACTAATAGGTTCTCTAAAATTGGTTCGAAACCTGAACTTAAAGAATTAAGTGTAGTTGATGTAATACAAAAAGTCATTGATTATTTTGAAAGAAGACTTCCTCAGACCGGTAAAAGGGTTAAATTAGAATTAACGGGGGACAATTCACTTAAAGCACTTATCTCTCCGGAACTATTTGAATGGGTTATTGAGAATTTAATTAAGAATGCCCTTGATGCAATTGAACATTCAGAGGGTCAAATTAATTTTGTGATTACTGAAACAAAAACAAAAGTTGAGATAGAGGCAAGTGATAACGGCAAGGGGATTGACTTAAATAGGCGCAAGGATGTTTTTCGTCCCGGGTACTCTACTAAACGAAGAGGGTGGGGACTTGGATTGAGTTTGTCAAAACGGATTGTCGAAGAATATCATTCAGGGAAAATATATGTCAAACATTCAGCATTAGGTTCAGGCACTGTTTTTAAAATTATACTTCCAAAATCAACTCATTGATAGCATTCGCTCCAAAGGCTTCAACGAGCCATCTATAAGCTCCTTGCTTAAATTTATTGCCGGCGACTTGGTCAGCATACAATTATAAAGTTTCTCTAGAGTATTTAACTTCATGTACGGACATTCACTGCAATTACACGAGTCATCCAAGGGCGGAGCGGGTATAAATGTTTTTGCAGGGGCAATTTGTTTCATCTGGTGTATGATGCCCGGTTCAGTTACCACAATATAACTCTCAGAAGAATCTTCCTTTATAAATGTAAGAAGTTTGCTTGTGCTGCCGATATAATCAGCATACGCCAAAATGTTTTCCTGGCATTCCGGGTGTGCAATTATTTTTGATTGCGGGTGGTCATGTTTTACTTCAAGAAGTTTTTTCTCACTGAATGCCTCATGAACCATACAAGCGCCGTCCCATAACTTCATCTCTCTTCCCGTTACTTTCATGAGGTATCTGCCTAAGTTTTTATCAGGTGCAAAAAGAATAGGGGTCTCAATTGGTATCTGTCGCACAATTTTTTCAGCATTGGACGAGGTGCAGATAATATCGCTTGCTGCCTTGACTGCAGCGGTGCAGTTGATATAAGTTATTGATAGATATTGCGGGTTGTTTTTGCGGAATTCAGTAAAGGAATCTGCAGGACAACTGTCCGCAAGCGAGCAACCTGCTTCGAGGTCGGGAATCAGCACCAGTTTATCCGGGTTCAAAATCTTAGCTGTTTCTGCCATGAAATGTACACCGCAGAATACAATTGTGGACGCCTCTGTTGCCTTCGCTTTTCGCGCTAATTCAAGACTATCTCCAATATAATCGGCTATATCCTGAATTTCATCGGATTGATAATAGTGAGCAAGAATTGTTGCGTTCAATTCTTTTTTAAGCCTTAATATTTCCGATTTATAATCGGGCTTATCAATTTGAGTTTTATTTAGTAGCATAGTTATTTCTTAATTATTTGCTTGGGGAACATCTGTTCACCATATTAAAATCATGATTAAATTAACTTCAATATTCTGATATACAAAATATAGAAATTATTGAAAATATTTACCGTACAAATTCATCTTCTCTACAGGCGGAAGGGATATAAGGATTGCGCTACCATAAGCATTTTATGCGCAAAGAATTTCAGAATCTATTTAATTCGTTGTAGAGCTCAAATGTTTTATTAATCATCAACTCCAGAGAAAATATATCTTTGCACTTATTATGAAAATTTGAAAGACGGGATTTAACTTCCTCAGGATTGTTTAAGTATCTTTCAATACATAGGATTAGCCCGTCTAAGTCATCTACATTAAATGCATATCCGTCAAGAGAATCATCAAAGTCATATTCTACTCCTCTAAAACGCGCAGTGATTAAAAAATTATTTTTTAAAACTGCCTCAACAATTGTTCTTGGAAACCCTTCTGTCTGAGAACGGGAAGGATTTATTAAAGCATCTGTCACGGAGAAAATCTCTTCAATGTTTGAGAGGTTTCCCAAGTACTTTACGGGATTGGACAAAGAGTCATTTAATTTAAGAAGATTATCTTTTTCCGGTCCGTCTCCTGCAAGCAAGAACTCAAGGTTTATAGTATATTTTGATTTTATCGCTGCAGCAGCTTTGATGAATAGGTCAAACCCTTTATCAATAGTCAATCGACCTGCCGCTATGAATTTTATACATTCTGTTGATTTTGGACTGTCGCTCGGGGTAAATGGAATCCCGCATCTGATAAATTTGAATTTAGATTCATGGTACTGTTTATGAGTTCTAAAATACTCAACAACATGTTGATTAATTGCTATAATCTTATCCCCGATAAAGTGCGGCAGAATTCCCTTTTCGGGTAGGATGCCGTGATTTGTTTGGACAGTTTTTATACCGGAAAATATTTTTGAAAATGATGCTAAATTTGCATGATAGTGATTGTGCGAATGAATGATGTTAATTTTCTTTTTTTGAATCCACCTAACAAGTTGAATTGAAGCAAGTAAAAAGTTAACGGGTGTTCGGTTGTCGTGTGAAAAGTTCTTGATTGTAATTACTTCAATACCGATTTTTGTAAATTCTGAAATGAAGTCGCCACCCTCACAAAAAACAGTAAACTTAACAGAAGGATTGTAAGTTTGAAATCCCATAATTAAATTATAAATGTGCTTAGTCACCCCATCAATGTTATTAATATGATTGGTCAGTATGCCGATATGTAAACTACGGTTTTCAGTCATTGAATTATGGAAGCTTATTCAAGATAGTTTTTGCGAAGACCTGAGTCAGAGATTTGCGATCGTATTTTAGCGCCAATTCTTTTTTTGGCTTGAAATTACTTATGTTGTCAAAAAATGGCTTAGGTGAAATATCATAAGTGAAAACCATTCCTGAATTCAATTCTGACAAAATTCTTTCTAATTCAGGATTTTCCTCAGCGAAAGCAATTATTGGATTTCCAGTGTGAAGGTATTCAAATAGTTTTCCCGGCAAATGGCGTTTCTCAGTCGCGCATACGAGCAAGAAATCCGCATTGACAACTTCACTTAGCATTTCACGGTATGGTAGAAAGCCCAGATATTTTGTATAGGCGTCTAATTTAAAATCTTTTATTGAATTCTTAATTCCTGGGGAAACAGTACCAATAAACTTTATCTGAATTTTAATGCCTGAATTTATTTGAGTTGAAATTTCTTCCCAAAGTTTGATTGGATTTTGATAGTCAAAAATATTACCCGAATGAACTATGGTTAACGAGTCTGATGATTTGTCATGCCGAGTAATTTTATCAAATTCTTTTACATCATAGCCCCAATGCATTATTTCAGCCGTATTTGCTAAAGAAGGATACTTGTTGATGTAGTATTTCTTAAGTTCTTCTGTTACAAAAAAATTAAGCTTAGCATTCTCTACAACGGTCTTTTCAAACTTATTATCCAGTTTAACAGTCAGGCGGTTTCTCTTTAAGCCTTTATAATACGCAATATCTACCCAAGGGTCTATGAAAATAGTTATATGCGGAATGTTATAAAGCTTTGAAATCTTCCGTCCAATGAGATGTGCTGAATGCGGGGGACCATTTGTGATAATATAATCATAAGTGCCTTTTGAAAGCAATTCTTTGCATTTGCTGACAGCGTAAAAGTACCAACCGATTCTTGCATCGGGGACAAACAAATTCATTCGAATCCAAATTGACGCTCTATGTGCAAAGGATGAATTTGATGATGAAATAGTTTCCGAAGCGACTAATTTTGAATCTGCGGGCTTATTTAATGCTTTTCTGTATAATGAGAAGGGTTCCCAAGCTTTTGTTTTTTCAACTTTTAAGGATTCCGGAATTTGACTAAGGAGTGTTTCATCTTTAAGATTAAACCTATCTTCTTCAACTGTAACGACTGTTGGTTCTATGCCGAATTCTTTCAGGTAAGAGGCTATTCGCAAGGGTTGTAGAAGGGATGCCTTGCCTGATGGCGGCCAGAAATATGTTATGAATAGTGCTTTCTTCATTTCAGCGGTTTCTGCCCTATGAAACGAATTACTGAGGCAGGGCCCGAATGAAGTTTGCCTTCATCCAGAACTATTTCATTTTCTTCCAGTAGTACAAAATCCAACTTGATGAAATCGGAGATAACATCTTCAAGCGAATAAAGTAAGTCAATATTGTTAGGGCCCCCTGAATTTTTGCCGAGTTGCCCTTTGCTAAAGAGCTCCAGGATAATCTTTCCTCCGGGGTTTAGGATATCGGGGAGTTTTGAAAAGTATTGAGCTCTGACTTCGGAAGGTAGGTGCAAGTATATTAAAGCAATCGCATCATACTTTTTTTCAAAACTAAACGAGTTAATAAAGTCAGATGCCGAATAATTGATAGTAACATTGTTTTTCGCCGCCAACATTTCTGCTTTATGTTTAGCTTTTACGCTCCAATCTAAAGCATCAACCTCCCAACCTAAAGATGCTGCAAAAACCGAGTTTCTTCCTTCACCGTCACCCGGAAATAATATATAGCCGGGTTTCAAATCAACCAATGATGACTTGAGAAAATCGTTTGGTTTTTCACCGTAAACATATTCGTCAGGGGAAAATTTATCGTCCCAAAAGTGAGAATTTATTAACAAATTATTGAATAGTTTAAATTTAGAATATTGTTCAGCTTTTCTGTAACTTTAATCATCTAATTTATAAAAAATATTGTAGAAATCAGCGAATGAATAATTCTTTTTTGAATAATAAGCATAAAATAGTCATTGTAGGTGACAAAGTATTAGTAAAGCCTTCCACCCAAAATGAAAAAACTAATTCAGGTTTATACCTTCCTCCCGGTGTGCAGGAAAAGGAGAAGGTACAGTCAGGGTATGTGATTAAGTCCGGGCCCGGTTACCCAATTGGTGCAAATGTTGAAGATGAGCCTTGGAAGGAAAATAAAGAACCTGTTAAATATATATCACTACAAGTTCATGAAGGGGATTTGGCAATTTTCCTCAGGAAAGATTCATATGAAATAGAATATGAGGAAGAAAAACTACTAATTATTCCGCATTCAGCTATTTTAATGATTATTAGGGATGATTTTCAAGACAATATTTGAAAAAATATATTGTTTGAAATAAAATGGTTTTTGTAAAAATAAATAAAAAATAGTATATTTATTGTTTAGTATTAAAATTATAGTGTAGGAGCATACTCAGATGGCAAGACGATGTGAAATTACGGGGACAAAACCTCTTTATGGGAGCAGCATTTCTCATGCTCACAATAAAACCAAAAGAAGGTTTTTACCTAATTTACAGAAGAAGAAAATTTTTGTTCAGGAATTAAACAGATTCGTGACTATTAAGCTTACCGCTAAAGCAATCAAAACAATTGCTAAGAATGGTACTGCTCAGATAGCCGCATTGATTAATAGTAAACAATTATCTGTTCGTTAATATTTTAAAAGGTCGAAACATTTAACTCCCTGATGGGATTTATTGTTTCGACCTTATTTATTATAAAAACTTTCCCCTTAAACATATCCCTCTTTTAATCAAAATTTAGCAATCATGCAAAACATTAACTGACTTGGATGAAGCAGTTTGTTAGTTGATTTATCTTTGTAAATAAAATATTCATAATTAATCCTAAACTGTGCTGCGTGCATCTTGGCAAATTGTAATGTTAAGCCTGTCGTTAGTCTTGAAAATTCATCACTTGCTTTTGTGCTTTTTGGCTCTAAATAGTCGAATCTTATCCCTGGTACTAAATATGTTATCATGCTTCCGCTAATTTCCAAATTATAGAGTGCGTCGATATAATACGCTGTTCCATCAAATGTTCCGACGGAATCAGTTGTGGTTCTTTTAGCAACTTCAGAAGTAAATTTAATATTATTTATTGTGTACTCAACACCGCCCGCTAATATTGAAACTTTGTTTTTACTAAGTGTGCCTGAATAAGCACTTCCTGTTAATGAAAATGCTTTTGCCGGAGTAACAGAATACCGGAATACTACATTAGTCCTTTTGTCAGTCTCAGTTTTGTCCTGCCCGTTGCCGTTGAAAAATCCTAATCTGAAATCCATTGGCAGTCCAATATTCAAATCGGTTGTATAAGTACCCATTACTCCGATATCCCTTAGGCCTGTTGAAATATTTTTATAGATAAGTGATTTGTTTAGGAATTCCTGGTCAGACGCAGGTTTTTGATTTTCTATACCGAAAGGAATCATAAATTGGCCCATCGTGAAGTTGAGGTTACTGATTGGGTTCAGAATAACTGCAGCATCTGCGAGTGATTGATCAAGTGTGTCAATATCTCCGGCTTTGTCACTTTTTGTAATTGATCGTGCAAAATCATTTTGCAAGTTATAGGCAAAATATTCATTGATATTTCCTTTGATACCTAAACGGGCCTCTTTTATAACGAATTGCCATTGACTAGCTTGCAAGTCGGATTGATACCAAGTTATTATATTGCCGAACACTTTAGGAGTTGTATCTATTTTATTTTGAGCAAATATATAGCATGGAAGAAGAAGCAGGAGCAAATATTTTTTCATGTACTTTCACAGGTAATTAAATTAACAATATGACTTTATCACTCATTATGATAGAGCCTTAGAAATATTAGAATCAAATCTTATTACTTCGATATTCGGGCAAAGAGAAAAATGAACTAATAAAGGTTTTGACAAAAATATGTCAAAGTTCTAATCCTATTATCGAAAGGATTGTTTGAAAAGTTTATTTTTATGTAGAAGTTAATGTTATAAAAAAGCAAGAAGACTTAAAGTGCTTTCCTCTTTCTCCGGCAGTTTGTCGATTAGAGAGTATAGAAATTTTTTGCCTGTTGAAGACTTAGAGTATTTCTCTTTTTCTCTGGCAATAATTCCATCAGCACATTCTTCTGAATAGATTAGTGTAAAAGGAGCAAATCTTTTCGTAGAAATTACATATTTTAAGTTATGTTGCTTGAGTCTTTCATGAAGGTTTCCGGTCATGCCGACATAAATAAATTTATGCTCAATACTTTTAATAGCGTAAACTGTAAACATTTGGTTATGTATAAAAAAACTCCGCACGAAGCGGAGTTAAAATAATTGTACCGAAAG
>CAIWTC010000551.1 GCA_903915485.1 uncultured Ignavibacteriales bacterium
ACTGCTTGCAACTCCACTTAAAGTTACATCCGGAGTTGCGTTAACAGATGCACCGCCGTAATAAACATATACGCGCCCAGAATGAGTGTTAACATCCGGGGCATCTGTAGCAGATACAATAATATCTCCATATCCGTCACCATTTAAATCAGCGCCTAATACTTTGCCGCCAAATCCGCTTTGTGTGTTTGGGCCAATAAGGGTGATATCAGGAGTAACATGAGGAATGGGTCCGCCAAAATATACAAATACTTTGCCGGTAGAACTATTGTAGTAAACATCTGAAAGAATAATATCGCTGTATCCGTCACCGTTGATGTCACCGAAACCGATTGTTCCGCCTAACTGACCTCCCGCACCTGAGGTTATCGTATAACTTGGTGTATTAGAAATGGTGGGACCACCTAAATAAACATATAAAATCCCTTGCTCGCTGCTGTGCCATGAGGCACCTATTGCAAAATCCAAGTATCCGTCACCGTTGACATCACCAACACTTTGCATATCATTCGAGAATCTGTCGTTGTTACTTTGACCTGTCATGCTCGTCACTAAAGTTTGAGCATAATTAGGGGAGGCCCATAGGACTAAAGTTAACAAAAACGCTATTACATAAACATCCACACTCTTCATAGTAGCCTTTCTATTATATTTTTTTAGAACTCAAATAGGGTTTCAATTTTTCAATTGAACTTGGTTAACCGGACTTTTTCATTTTATTGATTTTTACAACTGCTCCCGGAATTTGCTTTTACACACATTTGGAAGTGTTCTGTCATTTCTTCATCTCGAGGTTTATGCAATAAGTTGCGAAAACTTTGTCCGGTCCTATTACTAATAATCATAACATTATTCCGCCCCCTAAAAGTTCCCGGGAACGAAAAATATTTTCTAATGATTAATTGTTGCTAAATATGAATAATTAATAGCCAAGAAGCAAGTTTTTTCCTCCTCGAATTTAAAATTTCACATTGTAGTCCAAAAACTCGGTGGGGTTATTTTTAAGTCTTTTCTCGGCACATATTATCATTCATTTGCACCTGAATTCTTATAAATTCCCGATATCCCGGATATTTCAGTATATTTTGAAATCATTTCATAAAAATAAATCGGAATCCAATTGAAATACACCGGCGAACTTGCCGCAATTATCACCGCCGTACTTTGGTCGTTCACATCTATCTTTTTTTCCGAATCCGCAAAACGAATCGGCTCAATTCAACTTAATATTAACCGGCTGATAATAGCTTCATCACTCCTCTTCTCTGCAATTCTTATCGGCGGATATGATTACCATATATCTAATTCACAAATTATCTTCTTAGTCTGCAGTGGGTTCATCGGACTGGTTTTGGGTGATGCATTCTTGTTTAAGTCATACATTGTTATCGGACCGAGTTTTGCAATACTTTTGATGGCGCTTTCTCCGGGAATGTCCTCTGTATTAGGTTATATTTTTTTAGGTGAATCACTTTCCCCTCTTACTATTGCAGGAATACTTGTAACTATAACAGGCGTAACAATAGCAGGCACTGAAAATAAAAAGAAAGGAGATGCGAAATATCACCTCACCTTTAAAGGAATAATTTTTGGTATTTTATCGGCTCTTGGTCAGGCGAGCGGATTAATATTTGCCAAGCAGGCTTTTAACATCGGGGAGATAAATGGATTTGTCGCAGCCTTCTTTAGAGTTTTTTCATCAGCTGTAATTATGCTTCCCATACTCCTCATATTAAAAAAATATAAAAATCCGGTTAACCTTTTTAGAGAAAACCAAAAAGCATTAGCCTATACAGCAGCCGGAAGTTTCACCGGTCCGTTCCTCGGAATAACATGCAGTTTAATCGCAGTTTCAAACACACATGTAGGAATTGCAGCAACGCTTATGTCCACAATGCCAATCCTCATGATTCCCCTGATGTGGATACTATACAAAGAACGTCCCACAACCAGAGGACTAATCGGAACCATCATAGCCGTTCTAGGTGTTGCGTTGTTATTTGTAAAATAAAAACTCTATCCATTTAATACTATCATCAGTTTACAGATTGAGAAACAATAAACAAAAATTGGGGAAATCATTTTACACTCTGCGCTCTCTTACGCCTTTGCGTGAAAAATGGTTCGGATTTAAAAAATGATGCCAACTATTAAAGACTATTTTTCAGTCAAATTTATCCGAATACCATCAGAATCATGCAGCATTAAAT
>CAIWTC010000552.1 GCA_903915485.1 uncultured Ignavibacteriales bacterium
AAAGAATCCGGGAACAAGGCTAAAGATGGCGGCATAGTAGTTAACCGTACTATTGACGGCATGACAGTTATTTCAGAAGTTGTTTCAAAAGCTGCAGATAGAGTTTATGCATTAGGAAAAAGCGGTGAAAGAATTGGTGAGATAGTACAAGTCATCGATGACATTGCAGACCAAACTAACCTTCTCGCACTGAATGCTGCTATCGAAGCGGCACGCGCAGGTGAGCAGGGCCGCGGGTTTGCAGTTGTTGCAGATGAGGTAAGAAAACTTGCCGAAAGAACCACTAAGGCAACAAGCGAAGTAGGTTTGATGATAAGACAAATTCAGACTGATACTTTTGTAGCTGTCGACTCTATTAAAGAAGGAGTGGCCAAAATAGATGAAGGAAAAATTTTGGCTGAAAAAGCAGGGACTGTTCTTAGTGAAATAGTCGGTAAGGCAACGCATGTCAATGACCTTATTTCGCAAGTGGCAACTTCCAGCGAAGAGCAGAGCACAACGGCAGAACAAATTTCCAGAAGTGTTGAAACTATTGACAGCGATATAAGAGGTTCAGCATCAAGGATTCAGGATATAGTCGTATCAACTGAGCAACTACAGGCATTAACACATAACCTCGAAAAATTGGTTAGTAAATTCAGAGTTGAAGGCACAGCAAATATTTCTACCGGCATAACTTATCAATCCAAAGGAATTGCTACACGATACTAGAGTAACTGTTCATAAACAACCTCAATTATTTTGCCGGATTTTCCAAAATCCGGCTTTTTTATGGTTTCCAGGCAATTGTTTTAAGTTTAGAGTTTTTCTATCCGTTTTCGTATATTTATAAGTCATTTTTTGACCTTTTCCTTTTTCAAAACACTCACTGAAAAAGGCATTAAATATAGAAAACTTAACATCTGAAAAACCACAAGTGAATTCTATGTATTCCATCAGAACTGACAATATAATTGAACAATTTTCATTTCACTAAATATTATTAATAATGAAAAAAATCGCTATAATTTTCGGCACAAGACCCGACACTATTAAATTGGCTCCAATTATCAAAGCACTTCAAAAAGAGAAAAAACTTTTTAAGGTGATAACGATTGCAACCTCTCAACATAGAGCTATGCTTGACCAGGTGCTTGATGTCTTTTCTATAAAGCCCGACTATGATTTAAACATCATGAAAAAAAGGCAGACTCTTGCTGAAATAACTAAAAATATTATTGTTAATCTTGATAAAGTCTTAGAGAAGGAATCTCCCGATATGGTTATCGTGCAAGGAGATACTTCAACAACCTGCATTGGTGCTTTGGCAGCATTTTATAGAAAAATCCCCGTCTGCCACGCAGAAGCAGGACTTCGTACTGATAATATATACAATCCATTCCCCGAAGAAATGAACCGCCGCCTGACATCTGTCATTACCGCATTGCATTTACCCCCGACAGATTTATCAGCGCTTGCTCTTAAAAAAGAACACATCCCGGCATCTAAAATCTTTGTAACCGGTAACACTGTGATTGATGCATTAAAATTTGTCGTAAAAAATAATTATAAATTTGCTCAATCCGAAATCAGCAATTTTTTAAAAAGAAAAGGCAAACATGTTCTTCTTACTATGCACAGAAGAGAAAATTTAGGATTACCAATGACAGCTGCTTGTCTGGCAATAAAGAGGTTAGCTAATGAATTTCCACAGCATAGTTTCATTTTCCCTGTTCATCTTAACCCGGCAGTACGAGATGTTGTTTACCCAATATTAGGGAACTTGGAAAATATTTTACTCATCGAGCCATTAAAATATTCTGATTTTTCAAATCTTTTATCACGAATGAATTTCATCATCACAGATTCAGGTGGTGTACAGGAGGAAGGCCCTTCGCTTGGGAAACCGGTGCTTGTACTTAGAGAAACAACCGAAAGACCCGAAGCAATAAAGTTCGGAACAGCAAAACTCGTCGGCTTGAACGAAGAGAAAATATACCGTAATGCAAAAAAATTATTCACAGACCAAGAGTTCTATAACAAAATGGCAAAGTCAGTCAACCCTTATGGTGACGGCAAAGCGGCTGAAAGAACAGTTTACGCCATTAAAAAATACTTTGGCATAAAGTCAAATGTCATTTCTGAATTTAAACCAAAAAAATCAAAATAATGAAAAACTCAAACTTTAGAGATACGGGCAAAAAAATAATACCGGCAAAATATTATAAGCTAATATTAAACTCATTTTTTATTCTTTCTTTTTTGTTTGCAAGCAACCTCAATGCTTCTGAACCTGCTGCACGAAAGAAAACATTAATTATTGTTGAAGGTTCTTCAGAACTTTCAAACTACGCAATGGCCGGCGGAAGAAAAATTGCTAACTTGCTTGGTCACTTCAATGTTGATTATACACTTAAGGGTTCAAATGATTATAAGTCAGGAGAGATGAATAAATTTGACTTCATCTTTTACTTCGGCTTTCACCCAAAAAATTCTCCTTCTCAGAAATTTACCGATGACTTAGTGAAGTATAATAAACAAGTCATTTGGATAAACAGCGGAATGAATGAGTTCTCTTCGCGATATCCGAACTTCAAAAAAGAATTTGGCTTCACAGTTGCAGAGATGGATTCAACTACCGGTTTTGATTTAGTTAAATCGGGGCAAAAGACATTTACAAAAATGCTGCCTAAAACATGTCCTATTCTTGTCTCCGATAAGAAAAAAGTTACAGTTTACTCCACTGTTTCATCATCTAAGAAAGCTAAAGAATATCCTTATATCGTTCACTCAAAAAACCTAACATATATCGCTGACTCTCCTTTCGACATGGCTGTTCTAGGCGGCGACAGGTACATATACTTTGCAGATTTGCTTCACGATATTCTCGGCGAAGCGCATAATGAAATTCACCGTGCAATAATAAGAATTGAAGATATCAACCCGCTTTCCAATCCACAAAAACTCCGCGAAATAGCTGACATACTTAGCGATAGGAATGTTCCGTTTTTAGTAGGCGTGATTCCATACTATATTAATCCCGATGAAAAACTTTCAATTAATCTTTCCGACAAACAGGAAGTTGTCGATGCATTAAAATATATGGTATCTAAAGGCGCAACGATTGTCATGCATGGTTCTACGCATCAGTTTAGGGGAGTATCAGGTAATGATTTTGAGTTTTGGGACATTAACACCGGAAAAGCAATAAAAGACGAAACAGAAGAGAGCATTTCTAAAAAGGTAGAATACGGTTTACAAGAACTTATGAAAAATGGTCTCTATCCCCTGCTCTGGGAAACGCCGCATTATACTGCTTCACAGAAATTCTACAGGACTATACCTAAGTATTTCAGTTCATGTATCGAGACTAAATTAGATATAGAAGATTTTGATTACGGACAGTACTTCCCTTATATCATAAACAAAGATATTTATGGCCAAAGAATTTACCCCGAAGATATAGGCTATGTTCCCCTTGATTCAAATATGAGTCAGGAAAATGAATATATTAAAGAAATTATAGAACGCGCAAAAGCCAACTTGAGCGTCCGTGATGGATTTGCTGCTTGTTTCTTCCACCCCTTCCTCGACTTGGAATTATTAAAAGAACTTGTCACTCAAATTCAGGAACTAGGCTATACATATATTGATTTAAGAACAGAACAAAACTGGGTTAAAACTAAAGACCGTATCATTGCTTCCGGTTCACAGCAAATCAGTATTAAACTTGACCAGCAATACCTTATCGAACAGTACTACGATAAAAACGGAGAGCTCGAAAGCAAAACATTCTCCGACCATCGCATGAATGGAACAATCACCAAGCAAATAACTTTGAAACCGGGAGCCTTTTATGTGGCCGAACCGGGAGAACTTAAAGAACAGAAGCGTGGGTATTGGGAGGAAATAAGAGATTATGTATCAGAACTATATGCAAACATTTTTTCTCCAAAAAAATCATGGAACGAACCTCACATTGGTGTCTTTTGGGATGCGAAAGCATTTGGCGCTGCATATAATGATCAGGCTTCGATGGCTGCAGTTTTTACTTCCGTGAATATAAATGTAGATACAATATTGACCGGAAAAAGTTTTAATCTTGCAAAGTATAATGTTGTGCTCCTGCCTTACGGAAGCACGAATCTACTATCCGATGACGAATATGCAAAAATAGTAAAATATGTTCAGGGCGGAGGGAACATAATTACAGATGGCAAGAACAACCTTTTGGAAGATTTAGGGATTAAACTCGCCGACACAAAACTAAAGGTCAGCCATATAAAAGATAAGTACTTCCCCGACCAGGCAATAAGTTGGAGAACTCCTGAGCTGATTTCAAAAATTGAAACTGACCAATACGAAGAAATTTTCTGCTTAGACGAAGCCAGCGAAACTCCGATTGCCTTCGGTAAGAAAATTGGTCAAGGTAGAGTAATGTACTTTGCGACCCGTTTTGACCCCCACAGTACTTACGGATACAGTTACTATCCCTTCGCAATGGAATACATTCGTAAATATTTTAACATCCAACCAATGTTCAGGAGAGATAATCTTGAAATGTATTTTGACCCGGGTTTCCGCTCAAATACTTCAATAGAAACTCTCGTAAAAAATTGGGTTGTAGACGGAATCAGGATTATCCATGTAGCGGGATGGCATGAGTATGTGAAGTACACATACGATTACGGCCGCCTTATTGAGTTAGCACATCAAAATGGAATTCTTGTGTATGCTTGGTTAGAACCGCCTCAGGTCAGCCAAAAGTTTTGGTTAGAACATCCGAAGTGGAGGGAAAAAAACTATTTAGGCGAAGATGTACGGCCGAGTTGGAGATATCCTGTAGCTATGACCGACGATAACTGCCTGAAAGCAATGGTCGAAGAATACAAAAAACTTCTCGATGCACATGATTGGGACGGTGTCAACTTAGCTGAAGTTTATTTTGAGGCAGGCAAAGGACTTTCTCAGCCGAATCTTTTTACACCTATGCATGTATCTGCGCAAAATGAGTTCCGCAGAAAATATGGTGCTGAGTTAATTTCAATATTTAATCCGAGCTCAAAATATTTTTTTGAAACTAACCCTCAAGTTAAGCACGATGTAATTGAATACCGCGTTAATCAGATTGCAGAAGTATATTCTAAATTACTGCCCGTCATGAACTCTTATGCTCAAAAGCGAAGCGGATTTGAAGTTGTTGTTACTGCCCTTGATAATTTGGGTTCGCCTGAACTTCGCGAATACATTGGCTCAGATATGATGAGACTGATTGAATTAAGAAAGTCAAACAAATTTACACTTCAGATAGAAGATCCTGAGAACCGTTGGTCCGAAGACCCTTACCGCTATCAGAAAATTGCGCAGCAATACAAAGAACTTATCGGCGACAAATTCTTGTTGGATTTGAATATCCTTTCTTTCAGAAAACCTGAAGTTGCAACACCTTTCCCAACTTTAATTCAGACAGGAACAGAGTGCTTTCACTTAATAAGAGCAGCGGCACTAAGCAGTCGGTTTACTACTTATGCTGAATCAAGTGTCAACTCGCAAGACTTATATTATCTTCCTTATGCAAACTCAGCGGGTTTGACTTATAGGGACACCACGAATGGATACATCGTTGAAACACCATTCTCGGTTTTTCTTAAAATGCCGGATGAGAAGAAAGATATTAAAATTGATGGTATGTTTGTTGCCTGTTCACGCGACAATCATTTCCTCGTTCCCGCGGGGAAACACTACATTGAAGTCGGTTCAAAAGCCAGTGAAGCATTTTCGTCTCATGATTTGCAGACAAGAATAATGTCAATTACTGCGAATGTGCTTTCTGTTAGATATGATTTGTCCACAGTCTTCTTCGAGTACGAATCCGACACGAGAGTGTTAGCCTCGTTCGATAGAGAACCAAGAACTATTATAGTTGACGGAACTCAGTACCTGACAAACATAATGAAAGGCACTGACTGTTACACAATATACTTACCAAGCGGTAAGCATAAAGTTGAACTTATTGCAGGTGATAAATTTTCAAACGGAATAAACTTGCTGAGTCTTTGGTCATCAACAGGAATTGCAATTTTTGGAATGCTGTCAGTTTCTAGTTTACTGATTATGTATTTCGTTCTTAAAATTGTAAGAAAAAAAATGAAGGTGCAGGAAAATGTCGCTTGAAGTAGACTTAAGTCTTGTATTCGTAATAGCAGTCATCCTGATATGGTTCATGATTGCTTATCAGTTTGTGCTAACCATCTTTGGTTACTTAAACTATATTCACTCCCTTAAGGAGAAAAAGCAAGTTGACGAAATGAATTTAGACTTGCCTACTTGCGCAATTTTAGTTCCTGCACATAATGAAGAAACTGTAATTGCAAAAACAGTCGAGGCCATGCTTGCGCTTGACTATCCTGAAGGTAAACTTGAAATAATCATTATCAATGATGGCTCAAGTGACGCAACAAAAGAAATTGTTGAGTCATACATCCCAAGTTCAAACGGTAGATTAAGATTATTCAATGTTCCTCCCGGCGAAGGCGGCAAAGGTAAATCCAGAGCACTAAATCTGGGTGTAAAGGAAACAAAAGCAGAAATCATAGCTATTTACGATGCCGACAACACTCCCAATGCAAATGCGCTTAAATACTTAGTTTCACAGTTAGTGCTTAATAAAGAGTTAGGTGCAGTGATTGGTAAATTCAGAACTGTTAATAAAAACCAAACTCTACTTACAAGATTTATCAATATAGAGACTCTAAGTTTTCAATCAATGCTTCAGGCAGGCCGCTGGCAGATGCACAATGTAGCAACTCTCCCCGGTACAAATTTTGTTATCCGCGCTTCTCTTATTGAAGAATTAAACGGTTGGGATGAAGATGCGCTCACTGAAGATTCAGAACTCAGCATTCGTATTTATGAACATGGATATAAGATTAAATTTATTCCCTATGCAATAACATACGAACAGGAACCTCCATATTGGAAAGTATGGATTAAGCAGCGCGTCCGTTGGGTTCGCGGCAACAACTATGTAATTGCAAAGTTCTATAAGCAAATTCCAAAGATGAAAAACCGTCGATTAGGTTTTGATATTCTTTACACATTATCGCTTTACTACATTTTCTTTGTCGCAATACTAATTTCTGATTTACTGTTCGTATTGAGTATACTCGGTGTGATTGCAATTCCCCTACTCGGTCCTTACACAACCGTCTGGATAATGGCGTTTGTGCTATTCATATTTGAAATTATGCTGACGCTTTCGTTTGACAACGAGGATACATTTAAAAATCTGATGATAATTTTAATCATGTACTTCTCCTATTGTCAGCTTTGGATTTATCTGGTAGTGAAAGCATTCTATATAGAAAAGATTAAAAAAGAAGGTAAAGTTTGGGATAAGACTGTAAGATTTAATGTCCCCGACAA
>CAIWTC010000553.1 GCA_903915485.1 uncultured Ignavibacteriales bacterium
CATCCTTGAGTTTTTCCATAACCTGAACCACATTATGAATAATCGATATCGGAATATGTGCTGAAGCCCCTGCTGAGGCTTTTACTGCGTTTTCATTCAAAGGGGCTGAATTATGTTTAGTGATAAGTACACCCTGCGCGCCAACTGCTGCGCTAGTTCTTATTATTGCACCAAGATTCTGTGTGTCCTGAATATTCTCAAGAATAACTATTAATGGAAACTTGTGAGCTTTGCAATTCTCTAATATCTCCTCAAGTTCAACAGATTTTTGTTCCTCCATTAATGCAGCTACACCCTGATGAGTTGATGATTTACACATTAATGTAAGTTTATCAACAGAGACCTCAGTGAACAATATTTTATTTTTTGATGCTAATCCGCGAATCTCAGCAACTATACTTCCGGAAATACCTACCTGCAAATAAAGCTTTAGAAAATTTTGTCCGCCTTTTAACGCTTCAAGAATTGGTTTGCGTCCATATACCATCATTTTGAAATTTTTCCTTTTACAGTGTTAATATTTTTTGATAACTGAGGAATTTCTTTTTTTGAATAATACCACAGTACAATACCAGCGACAATTACTGAAACTGAAATTAATTGAGCTTCGGTTAATCCCATAAAAATAGTTGGGTTTAATCTAAGAAATTCAACAAGCAGTCGGGCTGTACCGGTTAAGACCAAATAAGCCGCAAACATTTGCCCTTGAATCTTGAATTTTGTCCTAAGTTGCCAAAGGACAATAAAAATAATTACTGCACCGAAAAATTCATACAAAGGAGTTGGGTGCAAAGGGAGATCATCCGGCATTATTCCATTTGGAAATTTTTCAGCATATTTAGAACCAAAGAACATCATCGAAGGTTTTACAACCCCGTTGGAATAACTCATTCCCCAAGGCAAAGATGTCGGGATTCCGTAATCTCCATCACCAGCCAAATGACAACCAATTCGACCGATACCATATGATAAAGCTAGAGCAGGAGATACTAAATCAACTACTCTGAGAAAACCTAATTTCTTTTTCCTTAAGTAAATTGCCACGCCCGCTGTGGTCAACAAAAAACCGCCATAGTATGTAAGACCGCTTGGAGAAAATATCATCCCCAATGGATTGGATACAAACTCTGACCAATTTTCAAATAAGTGGAACATTTTACTTCCGGCAACTCCAAGAATTATACACAACAATGTTATTTCCGAAGCAATGTTTTCACTGATTCCAGCACGCTTAAATTCTTTTGTTAATAAATAACTTCCAACTATAAACGAGATACCAAGCATCAAACCATATGAATATACAGGCAAGGGGCCTATTCGGAAAAGTTCAGGATACAAGCTTATTCTCCCTTAAATGTAAAAAGATTAGTGATAATCTCAACATCTGAAAAAGTTGTAGATTTTGTTTTCTTAGGTAAGATAAATTCTTTCAATTTAATTTCTTTTTTAAATATGTTATAATCAATCACAAACTGATTTGTATTTCCATCTTGCTTTATTATTGAAACAATATGTTCGCCGTACAAATCTTCAAAAAACAAATCACAGGATGCTGTTCTTGCCTGCATGTAGAAATTCTGTCTTGTATTTAATCCCAACAAGTGAATATCAATATTTTTTTTATTTTTTTTCACATCCACACTAATCTCATAGTTAAGCGACGAGAACTCCTTTACCGTAAATATGCTAATAACATAAAACTGTTTCTTCAGCTGAGAATCGTATTTGAAATATGATTTAACTCGATACTCAAGATTAACTTTTTTAGGCTTAGGTGCTTTTTTATCCGCTCCAACAGTGGCTATTAAAACATTCTTTGCATTTTTCTTAGGTTCAATTATTTTTGTTTTAGTTGGCATAAGTTAGAATATATTCTATAAATCTAGATAATCTTTTTCCTCTATGGCAAACGCCTGCTGAATTTCCTCGGCAGTTTTAGCCTCGATTAGCTTTTCTCTGAATTCATCTTTAGTCATTAATCTTGAAATTCTACTCAATAGTTTGATGTGCATACTAACAGAACTATCATGGTTCACCAATAAGAAGACCAAATGAACAGGTTGCTGGTCTAAAGAATCAAATTCTATCGGATGAGATGATTTACCAAAAGCACAAATCAACTCGTTAACACCATCAGTCTTTCCGTGCGGAACAGCAAAACTTTTACCGACGCCAGTAGACATAATTTTTTCGCGCTCAAGGACTCTTTGTCTTACTTTCGGGAGATCATTAACCCTTGGGTCGTTCTTGAACAAATCTATCAATTCATTAATCAAATCGGTCTTATCAGTACTTCTAAGTTCAGGGATTATTGTTTTTTCGTTTAGTAAATCGCAAAGTTTCATTAAGTAATTCAAATTATTATAAAAAACAAAAATACGAAACTTGGAGGGCTAAGCAAAAGATTGCCCATCTTTTTTTGCATAAACACAGCAATTTAATTTAAAATAGTTCTGAATCGTTAATTATTTGCTAAATTATTAAGTCCGCTATTTTTGAGATAATAGAATCTATGCGTAAATTACATAGAATGAATCGAACTTTTAATAACTCTAAATAAAATCGAGGATAAGCCCATGATATACAGCGTTGAAGAAGCCCTGTCATGTACAATAATTAAACTGCATCCTAACAGAGCTACGGCAGAGATTGCCCGAGAGTTCAAAGATTTTCTTTTTTCAACTATTGAGGAGAGTAATAAACTTCATATTATACTTGAAATCAGCAAAGTTGAATTTATGGACAGTTTTTTCCTGGGTGCCATCGTTTCCGGTTTGAAAAAAATAAGAAATGTCGGCGGTGATATCCGTCTTGCAGACATGCAGGCCTCTCTGCTGCCTATTTTTAGATTGATGCACTTGGACGAAGTATTTCAAATATTCCCGGATTTAGAACAAGCAAAAAATAGTTTTTTAGGGATCAATAATACAAAGGAATCATAATGAAAGGGATTATTCTTGCCGGCGGAAGCGGTTCGCGGCTTTACCCTCTAACAAAAATTTACAGCAAACAACTCGTAAACATTTACGATAAACCTTTAATATATTACCCACTAGCTGTCTTGATGCTAGGGGGAATTAAAGATATTTTAATTATCTCAAACGACGAGACAATCCCTCTCTATAAAAAGCTTTTTGAAGGCGGCGATAAATTAGGATTAAATATATCATATGTAACGCAATCCGCACCTAATGGAATAGCTGAATCATTCATACTAGGGAAAGAATTCATCG
>CAIWTC010000554.1 GCA_903915485.1 uncultured Ignavibacteriales bacterium
CGCTGGCAATTTCTTTCTCCAGCATCTGACCCGTCGCTACATACTCCAAATCAAATTTCTTTGCAATAGCTTTTCCCTGCGAACCTCTTCCCGAACCGGGATATCCAAAAATAACTATGTTAAACAGTTTCTTGCTCAACTCGTTTTTAATTATCTTAGTTACATCGGAATTGACTTCTTCAATACTTTTTGTTCCGTCAATCTCGTGGAATATTCCTTTGTCCTTATAGAACTGAAGTACAGGTAAAGTTTTTTCGTTGTACTCTTTTAATCGGTTGCGTATTACAGTTTCGTTATCATCGGAACGGCCTGATGACTGTCCTCGCTTAAGAAGTCTGCTCACTGATTCATCTTCGGGAACTGCAAGACTTATAAGACAATCAAGCGATGTATGAAGTTTCAGCATCAATCCTTCAAGGATGTACGCCTGAATATATGTTCGCGGGAATCCGTCAAAAAGAAATCCATTTGCATCTGAATGGTCAGTAATAGTTTTTTCAATTATCTGAACAATTATTTCATCGGAGACCAACCCTCCTGAGGCGATGATTCCCTGCGCCTCAAGTCCAAGTTTGGATTTATTTGCTGTCTCCTTACGGAGCAAATCTCCGGTTGAAATATAAAACAAATTATAAGTCTTAATCAAGAATTCAGATTGCGTGCCTTTTCCCGCACCGGGAGGTCCGAACAATGCTATATTCAACATAACTTTATACTAACTTGTTATTTAAAAAACATTTATCAATCTTGAAGTTGCCTGCCAAAATCATAACTGCACAAACACTCTGATGTTAAAAATACTTTAGCGGGCATTAAACCGTTAAAACGGTTTTCATATCTTTTTCAAATTCATCATCACCCCGATAAATCGGGGTGCTAATATTATATCACCCTCTCCTTCACAAGGAGAGGGATAAAGGGTGAGGTCTAAGCCAAAATCTCAAACACTGCGTCAATCCTGCCAAGCGGCGCCGCCATCTGCACGCCGGCGACTTCACTCTTTATATAATTGTAAGTCTCTTTTGCAATCTTGATTCCTTCAGCGAATCCTTCTTCCTTGGAAGTAGTCTTACGCATTCTTTCTAAAATTTCAGGAGGAACCGTTGCGCCAGGGACTTCATTATTCATGAACTCTGCATTTCTAAAAGATACAAGCGGCCATATTCCGCAAATCAATGGAATCTTTACATGCTCTATTTTCTTCATGAAGCTTTCAAGGATACGGATATCAAACACAGGTTGAGTTATCATATACTCTGCGCCTGCTTCAATCTTCCAGTCGAGCCTTCTTAATTCTTCATCAAGATTGATTGCACCGGGATTCACTCCAACCGCAGTCAGGAATCCGGTAGGTGCACCGATTGGATTAGCTCCTAAATCAAGTCCGTGATTCAATCTTGTGATTAGATTTGTAAGACCGATTGCATCAACATCAAAAACTGCTGTTGCATCGGGATAATTTCCAAGTTTAGGCGGGTCGCCGGTTATTCCTAAAATATTGCGTATGCCCAATGCCCATGCGCCTAAAAGGTCGGACTGCATACCGATAATATTTCTATCACGGCATGCAATATGCAGAACAGCCTCAATACCAACCTCTTGCTGAATCATAACTGCCATTGCCATTGCTGACATGCGTGCCGATGCTCTTGGTCCGTCAGGGATATTGATTGCATCAATTCCATGATAAAATAATTTTTTGGCTTTCTCAATTTCCTTTGCAGGCGATACACCTTTAGGGGAAACAAGTTCAACCATCTTAATAAATTCTTTTTTGTAAATTTTATTTGCGAGCCGCGACTTCTCAGTTTGAAGATAAGGAGTTACTTCCGAAGGTGCTTCAACCGCTAATGACAGTGAGTCAGTATGAATTCTTTTCGAAGGCTGTAATGCAGATATTGCTCTGCGAATAGCTTTGATGTGCGAAGGATTAGTACCGCAGCATCCGCCGACTATATTTGCACCTGTCTGAATAAACCGTTTTGCATATTCAGCAATATACTCCGGCGAAGTAAGATAAATATTTCTTCCGCCTATGTTTTGCGGCAGTCCCGCGTTAGGCTGAATTGATATAGGTAAATCAGTAAGGTCTTTCAAAACTTCCAATGCATCAAGCATCAGTTTTGGTCCAACAGAACAGTTCAATCCGATTGCATCAATTTTATAATCTTGAATTTTTTCGATGAACCTTGAAAGTGGAGCACCTGATAAAAGTACGCCGCTATCGTTAATAGTTACCTGAGCAACAATCGGAATATCCGCACTGATTTCACGCACCGCGCGAACTGCTTGAATTAATTCCTTTACAAGTGCGAATGATTCAAGAATTATTAAATCAACTCCGCCATCTATCAAACCTTGAATCTGCTCTTTGAAAAAGTCTTTTGCTTCATCGAATGAAATTTTTCCTATCGGTTCAATCTGAACACCTAGCGGTCCGACTGCACCCGCAACCAAAGCTAAGTCCTTAGCAACTGCCTTAGCAAGCTGGGCGCCCTTGAAGTTTATTTCGTAAAGTTTAGCATCCAAACCATGCGGGGCAAGCTTAAATCTATTTGCGCCGTAAGTGTTTGTCTCAATTACATCTGCACCTGCATTGATGTAATCCCTGTGTACTTCGCTGATAAGTTCAGGACTTACAAGATTAAGTTCTTCGAAGCATCTATTTATATAGATACCTTTTTCATATAAATATGTTCCGGTGCCGCCGTCAAATAAAATGACCTCGCTGCCTAACCGTTCCTTGAATGTTTTCATTTATCTCTGTTCTTTAACAATATTAAATATTTTATAATCAGATAAGAAAATACTAATAATATTTATTAGTTTCTAATTCGATATTGGGAATTTAAGGTTGAATAGCATCCCGGCAGCCCCAAATAATTAAAGGATATTCCAATTGTAAAATGAAGCTATGCATGTCTGCTGAACATGCAAGTATCGTTTCATAGTTCCGTAGTAACGAAATCTTGGTAACACCGCGTGCACGAAGGCCCAACAAGCTCCATCGGAGCGACATCTTTCATCATTAAATCAGGGGACACACAATCGCAAATATTCCGCACCTACGGCGCTCTATCTCCTCTCTTCTTGCTTTTCTACAAATATTTCGCCCCGCTGGGGCTACAAAAATCTCGTAGCTATGGGACTTCAGAAACACATCATGGTATTTATAATCAAAAATTATCCAGTAGAAATAGTTCCGTAGGAACGCAATCTTGGTAACTCCACATCAACGAACACTTTCTAAGCTCCATCGGAGCGGCATCTTTCCTATCCAAAACTGCAAACACACAATCGCAAATATTCCGCACCTACGGCGCTCTATCTCCCTTCGCTTTCTTTCCACACCTACGGCACACTCTCCTTCTCTTTCCCAGTTACAGATATTCCATCCCACAGGGACTTTGGACATTTTTACTCAGATATTTCTGCATTTTCATTTTCAGAAGCCCTCGATAATCCTTATCTTTACTGTTGAGTTATTTTAGCCCATAAGAAATTCATAAACAATTATATAGGAGTCTACCTAATGATAAATAAAATTCAAGAACTGCTTGGCGCTGATGCAGATAATCTGCTCAACCATAAAGCCAAATTTGCAAAAGAACAAATTCACCTCCCCGGACCTGATTTTGTTGACCGCATTTTTGCACAAACCGACAGATCAATTAATGTACTGAGAAATTTGCAGTCATTATTCAATACAGGCCGTTTAGCAGGCACAGGTTATGTTTCAATATTACCTGTTGACCAGGGAATTGAACACTCAGCAGGTGCATCTTTTGCTCCAAACCCAGTTTACTTCGATCCTGAAAACATTGTTAAACTTGCTATCGAAGGCGGATGCAATGGTGTTGCTTCGACTTTAGGAGTGCTTGGAATGACAGCGCGCAAATACGCTCATAAAATTCCTTACATTTTAAAAATCAATCACAACCAACTATTCGTACCCGGTAAAAGTCCTGACCAAATTATGTTTGCTTCAATCGATCAGGCATTTGATATGGGATGTGCGGCAGTCGGTGCTACTATATATTTCGGTTCAGAAGAGAGCGACCGCCAAATTATTGAAGTCAGCGAAGCATTCCAATACGCTCATGAATTAGGATTGGCTACAATTCTATGGTGCTATACAAGAAACGATAAATTTAATGTCAAAGGCGATAAAGATTATCATGTTTCTGCAGATTTAACCGGTCAGGCAAATCACCTCGGCGTTACAATTCAGGCAGATATCATCAAACAAAAACTTCCTGAAAACAACGGCGGATACAATGCAGTTAAATTTGGCAAAACTTCCAAAAAAGTATATACCGATTTATCAACAGACCATCCGATTGACTTAACCAGATATCAGGTAATTAATAATTACTTGGGCAGAGCAGGATTAATCAACAGCGGCGGTGCATCAGGAGATAACGATTTCGCAGAAGCAGTAAAGACTGCAGTTATCAACAAACGCGCAGGCGGTATGGGACTTATCTCAGGCAGAAAAGCATTCCAGCGCCCTATGTCTGAAGGTGCTGC
>CAIWTC010000555.1 GCA_903915485.1 uncultured Ignavibacteriales bacterium
ATAAGGGCAGTTTGGTTGCTAACGAAATTCAGCATAACCGCGTTGGAATACTTTCTTATAATATAGAAAGAATGAAGGCGTTTAATGCGGCAATAATAAAAATGCCTGGTGAGCAAATCTCCTCGTTCTATCCTGAGTTTTTCGATAAGGTTTTGGTTGATGCTCCCTGTAGTGGTTTAGGCATAATTCAAAAAAAGGGTGAAGTTAGTAATTGGTGGAATGCCGATTTAGTAAAAAAGCTTTCATACATGCAGCAGAAACTAGCTATATCCGGATTGAAGTGCTTAAAGCCCGGCGGGACATTGCTTTACTCTACTTGCACTTTAACAACAGAAGAGAACGAAGAAATAATTAATTATTTACTGGACAATTATCCTGTCGAAGTTGAGCAGGTAACGATACCGCTTAAGCAAAAAAATGGAATTGTATCCTTTGGAGAAAAAAACCTTTCTGACGAGGTGAGCAAGTCAGTTCGTATAGACCCGATTGAATCCGGGACGGAAGGATTTTTCCTCGCGAAGATAATTAAACGCGATAGCATGGAGAAAGAACATAAACCGAAAAAGCGGTTGGAAGCAAATAAGTTTAAGCATAACGCTTCTATAGAACTTGCTCAAAAACATATCACTGAATTATTTGGTATTCCGGCAGAGGTGCTTAATGAATATAGCTACATTGAGAGAATGCTGGATATATACTTGGTTTCTAAAAATTGGGACGGCGGCTTTTATACTCAGCACCATAAACTTGGATTAAAGATTGGGACGCTCGATAAATACGGCAACTTCATTGCACATACGAACCTAGTCCAAATATTTGATAAATACATAATGCGTAATGTGTATGAGTGCAGTTCCATGGAAGAGATTAAGGCATACCTGGATGGTGGAATAATACGCAACAGTGAAATCACGCAAAAGCGCGGTCAGGCTGCAATAAAGTACAGGGGGAGAATTTTAGGTACGGGCGTATTTATCGATGGCGGACTGAAGAGCAGATTCCCTCGCTCCTTCAGAACGCAGGCAATAACTATGGCTAACGCTGACTAATACTCAACGGAAAAAAGCTGCTGCTGTAGGTGCATGCATTGATGGATTCGAAAACAAATTCATCTCAGGGATTAATTGTAACGGGAAAGAGCGAATGTTTTTTGTCAACGAGGCATCCATTTTGTGCATAACTGCTGCAAGTTTCACATATAGATAAGGTTCAACACCGATATAAAGCATTGCATCAGAGTTTGCAAATTTAGATTTTCTAGAACTCAGGAATGCAAGCATTCTTGGAAGATCGGAACTTCTTAAATCATTCTCCTGTAAAATTACACCGATTGCAAATTTATTGCCTTTGCGGGCAAGCATATCAATAGTATAATTTCCAACCAAGGGCGGGTCAGTTAAATAATTTCCAAATTTACGGTGAATTATTTTGTAACCGTCAGCCCAAAACTGTGTAACCAATAAGTCAATGAGATCTTTTCTTAGGTTCATGGTATTATCTCCACTAATTAGTTATAAATAGGAGAAAGTGGAATATTCGGGATGAAACTTTCGCTAGGGAGTATGCGTATATTAGCTATTTTTTCAAAGTCAAACTTCTTCATTTTTCTACCAAGGTTTGACCTGCCGTAAAGAGCCTTCGTTCCGTCTTCTTCAATAAAAATAAAATACGGGTCGAGAACTTCTTCATTTAAGTTATAGTAAAACCGGACCTTCATCCGATTTGTTATTGCTTGTTCAAATATTTCTGATTTAATCATTTTATTACCTTTAAAATTTAGGGCATCCATCTCATGACGCCAACAACCTTACCTATTATCGAAAATTCCTCGAAATTGTTTATAGTTATAGGCGAAAAACTTTTATTAGCAGGCAAAAGTTGTACCAAACCATTTTTTTGGTGGAATCTTTTGACTGTCGCTTCATCGCCTAGCTGAGCTACGACAATTTCGTCGTTATCGGCTTCCGAACAAGGACTGACAATTACATAATCTCCATCGAAGATTCCGTCATCAATCATGCTCTCGCCTTTTACCTTTAATGCGAAATGCTCATTCTTGTTTTTCAGAAAAGCATTATCGACTAATAAATTACCATCCAAGTTTTCTATTGCAGTTATGGGAACGCCCGCTGCAACACGGCCGACAACCGGAATTCTTCTGAAAGGGTCAATATCTATTGTATTTGACGCCTTAATTAACGAAATAGTTCTTCGAGTATTCGTGCCCTTGGTCACATAGCCTTTCTTCTCAAGCGCATCTATATGGCGCTGAACGCCAAATGTTGACGCTAATCCAAACCTCGAGCCAATATCTCGAAGTGTAGGTGAGTATCCGCATTCGCGAATGAACTCATCTATGAAATTAAGAATCTCTTCTTGTCTGTCGGTTAAATTTTTGCTCATAATATTATAGTGTACAATTGTTTACTACAAATATAGTGTGCAAACGAACACTTGTCAAGTAAAAAGTGAAAAATATTTCAACTATTTTTCTTTATAGTGTAATAACAATCAGTAGGAGGAAATAGTGCAATGGGACAATATTAATTTATTGTTAAGCTGGAAAGAAAACTAAAATATCGGGGAAAAAGGCTAATATTAGACATGTGTATCATTATAACCTGTCACATTCAATAATATGAATGAGCATTCTTATATATAATTGCATCCCGGTATAGATTAGGCTATCTATACCAGGGCTAAAAATGTATTTAAATTATTTAAAAAGAGGAGTTATCTGAAATTGGTGGCGGTACTTTGCCCCCTTGTCTTTCATACTCTGCAACTCCGATTTTATTTACTTCATCGCGGAGTTCACGCGGCATAACAACTTTATCATAGTACTTTCTGTCTCTGCCCTTCTCGCTTGGAACGCCTACGAATAAACCATTCTTACCGTTGGTGATCTTAAATCCTTTGATAAGCAGTCCTTCACTGGTTTCTATATCGAAAAAAGCATGAAGGTTTGTATTGTTGTCAACTAGTTTAACATTCAAGATTTTCATATGCTTTGAATCCTATAATGTGTTTAAGATATTCTTGAGTAAAATATATTAATGAAATATAATAAATGTTGTTGAATAGGTGAAATTATTTTGCAGGGGTATTGGGAATAACAGTTAGGGGATGATGTGCTCGAAACGCTTCAATATATAGATGAGGAAGACTATAACTCCAAAGTACCCGATGCCGCCTTAGCAGCTGTATATGCAGTTGTCCACGCAGCTTGAAAATTGAATCCTCCTGTTAATGCATCAACATCTATAACTTCGCCGCCAAAGTAAATACCATCGAGTATTTTGCTTTCCATTCTTTTCCAATTTATTTCTTTACGGTTAATGCCGCCGCAAGTTACGAACTCATCTTTGTTGGTTGATTTACCTGTGATTCTAAGAGTAAGTGAAAATAAGTTGTCAGTTAGATCCCGTTTTTTCTTTTTAGAGAGGTCTCTCCACTTTTCTATTTGATTTATTCCGCTTAAGGAAATTATTTTATTCCAAAGCCGGCGGGGGATGTTGAAGTGATTATCGCCATAAATATATTTTAATGGATTATCTTCAGCAATAGAATTTAATTCACTAAAAAGTAATTCGGCATTCTTAAAGCTTGTAAGGTTAAGTGATAATGAAAAATGATATTCTAGATGGTGAAGTTCTCTGGCGCATAATGCTGAAAGTTTTAAAATAGCGGGACCGCTTATACCCTCATGAGTGAACAGTACCGGACCGCGAAGAGATTTATTAAGTCCGGATATCTTTACTTCTGCATCCTGAATTGATATCCCGGTGATGTCATCTGTATAATCATTATCAATTTTAAAGCTAAATAAAGATGGGACCGGTGGAATTATTTCATGTCCGAGAGAAGACAGGATTTCCCACATGTGCGAACTGCTTCCTGTGGCAATAAATATTTTATTAGAAAATATTTCCTGTTTATTTGAAGTACTGATACTCCACTTGCTCTCTGTTCGTTTGATGGATGTAACTGAAGTATTATAAACTGTGCTTGTGTTTGGCGACTCGGAATGCTGCAGAAGACAGTCAACAATTGTTTCTGATTTATTGCTCTCGGGAAATACTCTTCCGTCAGGCTCTGCCTTTAATTTTACTCCCCGTTCTTCAAACCATTTTTTACATTCGGAAGAACCAAATGAATGGAATAGCGGCAGTAACTCTTTGCTTCCTCTGGGGTAGAATGATGATAGTTCTTTTGGGTTTTCGCACGAGTTGGTAACATTGCATCTTCCCCCGCCAGAGACGCGAACTTTATTGAGCGGAGTACTTGACTTCTCAAGAATCAAAACTTTGAGAGATGGGTTAATTGCAGTAACATTTGCCGAAAAGAATAATCCGGCAGCACCGCCTCCAATAACAACAATGTCAAATGTTTGGTTATTAATCATATAGCTAGGCGATGTGTAAAATTGAATTACTCAATTGATTAGATGTTCTAATCATTTACACATCGCCGCTATATTTAATTGGTTCATTAAATTTTGTCAATGAAGATTGCTTTATCAGCCAATACTTTCAAAACCGGTATACTTGTGAAGCACTTTAGGAATTAAGATTTTGCCGTCAGCAGTCTGATTGTTTTCCAATAAGGAAACCATGAGTCTGCTTGTTGCAAGTCCTGAACCATTAAGTGTATGTACAAACTCAAGTTTTTTTGTTGCTTCGTTTCTGAATCGGATGTTTGCACGGCGACCCTGGAAGGCCTCGAAATTACTACATGAAGATGCTTCAAGCCATTTGTCTTCTGCAGGCGACCATGTTTCAATGTCATAGCACTTTGCTGCAGAGAAACTTAAATCACCTGTACATAATGATAATATTCTATAAGGAACATTTAACGCTTTAAGTATATCTTCAGCATCCAAAACAAGTTTTTCTAATTCATCATAAGAATCTTCCGGCTTAACGAACTTCACCATTTCTACTTTGTTAAACTGATGAACGCGTAAGAATCCTTTTGAGTCTTTGCCGTACGAACCTGCTTCACGACGGAAACATGCTGAGTAACCAACAAATTTAATTGGAAGTTGTGCTTCGGGAAGTATTTCGCCTCTGTAAATATTTGTTAAAGGAACTTCGGCTGTTGGGATTAAGTAAAGATCATCGCGCTCCATGTAATACATATCATCCTGCATTTTAGGGAGCTGACCTGTGCCGAACATAGATTCTTTGTTCACAAGAAACGGAGGGAAGATTTCGGTATAATCGTGTTGATTGATATGTGTATCAATCATAAAATTAATAAGCGCGCGTTCAAGAGTTGCTCCCTTACCTTTGTAGAGAGGAAATCCTGAGCCGGAAATTTTGGCACCGCGTTCAAAGTCCAAGATATCGTGTTTCTTGCCAAGTTGAATATGGTCAAGTGCAGTACCTTCATACTTAAATGAAAATCCTTCAGGAATCCATTGACGGGCTTCGATATTGTCTGCTGCAGACTTACCAACAGGGACAGATGAATGCGGAAGGTTTGGAAGCGCGGCTAGAAGTTCTTCAAACTTCGACTCAATTTCATTAAGCAGAACATCGTTTGTCGCAATTTTTTCACTGAGTGTTTTTGTTTCAGCGATAATTGCCGATGCATCACCACCTGATTTTTTTAATATTCCGACCTGTGCTGAAACAGCATTCTTTTTTGATTTCAATTCGTCTGTTGCAAAAATAAGTTTTCTTCTCTCATCATCAAGTTGAAGAATTGCCCCTACTTTTTCAGGTTCATTTTTATTTGTTAGTCCCTGTCTTACTAGTTCAGGATTTTCTCTAATAAGTTTAATATCAAACATTTATCGATTCTTTCTATTATATTTATATATTACTGTTTAATTCCAATATCCGGGAAGAATTTTTATACTTCTCAGATTCTATGCATACTACGGAAAACATCTTCATGCTGAAGATATATTTTAATCTTTAATTTTTCAGACAGTAAGTTCATTTCAGTCTGCAATTCTTTAAGCGTTACGGATGCGTTGTTTAAGTCAAGTAGCATAATAAGTGTAAAAAACTCCTGCATAATTTTTTGAGATACATCAAGTATGTCGCAGTTCTTTTCGCTTAGCAAGCTTGATACTGAAGCAATGACGCCGGGATGATTCATACCGAAAGCAGTTAGAATTACCCGCTCGCCAGATTTTGACTCAAAGGCTTCGGGTGATTTTGTTTCGCCGCCAAGTTTCGCCTCAATGAAGTTTACAATCGCTTCGGGAGTGGCATTGTCTCCAAGTTGCTGAAGTGCTTCCAAAGTCAGTTCGCGTAATTGCTCTTCTTTATAGTTCATGGTTTAAATCCTTTAAATTCATTATTTAAAAATAACAATGATTCTTGAAATATTCTCTTATTCTTTTCATTTGCCATATTTTCTGCAGATTCCCTGCCGCCGAAATAAAACCTGAACCAAAGCATCTCTCCCACGACTACCCCGTCAAAGATTCTGTCTGCTGCAAAGGCATCGATGACATCATATAGCCAAAGCGCATTCCAAGCAAATGAAACTGCTGCTTGGAAGTAATTCCCTGTATAAAGTTGACCGGTACCGGGAAGTATTGCGGAAAGTAACCTTGCCTTCTCGGGGTCATATCTTTTCTGTGATATTGAGTCGCAAAAATCTTTTAGCTTTATTGTACTATCGGAAATGCTGAATTCTTTTGATGCATCTTCCCATCTATCCATAAACATATAAATCCAACCGCGCCAATACGATACGGTGCTCTTTTGTTCAAGAGATTTCTCTAAGTCTTGCAGAATGCTCAACGAAGCACCGAAGTCCTGCTTAAGCATCTGCAATTTTGCAATTTCCAGTTTAATTTTGTCTTTGGCGGAAGTATTGGGTGAACACTGTATTGCAGATGTATATGCCGAAATTGCATCATCAAGTCTAGCGCCGTTACGAAAACATTCAGCCATTTTGCAGTAAGCAGTAAAATGAAGCTGTTTCAAACCGTCAAAATATATTAACCGTTTATATTCAGTTACTGCATCAAAGTATTTTTCTTCAGAAAATAATTTGTTTGAATAACGCAACTGGGCCTGAAGTAATGAATCAGTTTCCGCGGGAAGAGCGGTTGCTGAGACAAAAATAAGCAGGCTATAAATCACTAATATTATTTTCATCTACTCAGTCCGGGGAATTCGGATTTCGAATTAAGATAATAATTCTTTAGCCTGACATATTCTTTCAATCGTTCAGCGGCAGTTTCCTTTATCTCGCAATTCTTTATTTGTGCTGAAGCCGCAGAACCGTATATGTTCCCAAGGTAAAACAGGCTGCCTGTAACAGTAAATATATAACCTCGTAAGTTATGCTTATGGGTAAAATTATCATAAGCAAGAAATGCGGATAGTCCCGTAAAAATGAATGCCGTAACGCCATCACCTGTTTTTCCGGTATAGATTTTCCCTGCGCCCGGAATTATTGCCGACATGCA
>CAIWTC010000556.1 GCA_903915485.1 uncultured Ignavibacteriales bacterium
GGTTTGAAACTCCCCTTCGCTTTTCTGCTTCATCTGTAACTATAATTACCGAAGAGGAAATCAAGAACTCAGGCACCACAAACGCTCTTGAATTATTAAAATCAGTTTCGGGTCTCGAGTTTTTCCAATACGGCGGCAAAGGACAGTCCGCCTCAGTAATGCTTCGCGGTCACGATGCGGGGCACACATTGGTACTTATTGACGGCGTTGAACAGAACATGGCAAGCGACCCTTCAAACATTGCTGATTTCGGTAATATTAACATAGACAATATCAAACGAATAGAAGTAATACGAGGAACGCAAAGTTCCGCGTACGGTTCAAATGCAATGGGAGGAATAATCAGCATTATTACTAAGTCTGCAAATGAAAATCCTTCAATTCATCTAAACTCGGAATATGGGAGTCACTTTTTCAGTAAGAGCCAAGCATCTGCCGCAAAATCTTTCGGAACATTCGGGGTGGTCGTTTCAGGATTGTCCGAATCAGCAAAAGGATATTCTTCATCCGCAGAGAAATACGGCAATTTTGAAAAAGACGGTTCCAGGAATTCTAACTTCTCATCTAAACTGACTTATGACCCGTTAAGAGATTTTCATCTTGAACTTAATAGTAAATTCTCAAAATCTAAAACAGACCTTGACCAATACGGTGCATGGGGCGGCGACGATTCAACCTATGTTTATAATTTTGAAGAGTTTGCCTCGCGTTTCTCAGGCAACTACAATCTCCCGGGAAACATTTTTAACTTGAAGTTCGGCGCTTCATACATTCGCAATGTCCGCAATTATAAATATGATATAACCAAAAATAATGACGCCAATTCAACCAGTCAATACGACGGTAGAAGATTAAAAACAGATTTGCAGTTAGATTTTTTCATTAATGAGTTTACATCATTTTCCGCGGGAATGGATAATGAATTGCAGAGGGCGGCATCTATATATACATATAATTCACCTTACTGGTCCAGCATAAGTCAATTCCCGGATACTTCCCTTTCCACGACAGGAATTTTTGCGTCGCTTAGGTATCAGTACCAAGATTTCTTCTACATATCTTTAGGCGGAAGAGCAGACAAGCATAAAACCCTTGGAACAATAAACACATATAGAATTGCTCCTGTATTAAGGAATGATGCAACCGATACTAAACTAAAGTTTCTGTTCTCAAACGGATTCCGGGCACCTTCACTTTTCAATTTGCTCGACCCTGCATACGGAAACAAATACTTAAAGCCCGAAAAGAATACTTCATTTGAAGTCGGGATTGAACAAGGAATCAAGCCATTTAATTCAATGATTGAAGTGACATACTTCAAATCATCACTAACAGATTTATTTGGCTCAGACCCTATGACATTTAAGTCACTGAACATTAACAATGCACAAATTAATGGAATTGAATCGCAGTTCACATTTAATTACGAAAAACTATTTAGATTTAACGCAAATTATACATATCTTCTTGCTGTAGATAAAGGAAGTGTTGCCGCCGATTATGATAAATCATTACTAAGAAGACCAAAGCGCAAAGCCTCCGCATCAATCAGCATTTCCGCTGCAGAAAATTTATTCGCTAACTTTGAAGTGCTGTATGTCGGCAAAAGAGATGATAAGTTTTTTGATATGAGAGATTATTCATCCGGAAGACTTGTGCTGTCACCTTATACACTGATGAATATTGCAATAACCTACAAATTCGACAACAAACTTGAACTTTACACTAGAGTGAATAATATCGCTAATGTAAAATATGAAGAGATTTTCGGCTTTGGAACGCCCGGTTTTACACTTAATTTTGGTGCAAGACTTGATTTTGATTTATAGTACTTCGTACATTTATAATAATACTTTTTGAAATAAAAATTTTAATAACCCTATACCGGAAGAATAATATGGAAACTTTGAAAACAAATAAATTTTACTTTTTAACCGTGCTTGTTTTAGGCGCAGCACTAACCCGTCTGCTCCCGCACTACCCTAACTTCACAGCAATCGGTGGACTGGCACTTTTCAGCGGAGCATATTTCGACAAAAAGATATATGCATTCTTAGTCCCCCTGACTGCATTGCTGCTTACCGATATGATTATCGGGTTCCATTCAACAGTTGCAGCAGTTTATATCAGTTTTGCAGTTATCGCTCTTTTAGGCAGTTCATTAAAGGGCAAAGTTAAAGTTCAAAGCGTATTACTTACCACAGTTACCGCAAGCGTACTTTTCTTTGTAGTTACTAACACCGCTGCATGGTACTCAATGGGACTTTACCCAAAAACACTAAGCGGATTGGCTATGTGCTTCACCGCAGCAGTACCATTCTTCCACACAACATTACTTGGAGATTTATTCTTCTCATCAGTGCTGTTCGGTGCATACGAGTTAGCAAAATTCAAGATGCCTGTATTAGTTAAAGCATAATTTAATTTTTTATTTTGAATACAAGAGAGGCTGAACATTTTTCGGCCTCTCTTTTTTTATATCAAAATTAGCCCCGCCTTTTTCCCGGCTGGCTAACATATATTTCCTAACGGAAAATAATTACATTTATAAATGGTGCTACAAACATTTATCTCCTAACGGAGAAAGCTTCATATTTATTCCATAATTCAGCGGTTGCTCTATCTTAGTACATTCCTTATAATAACACCCATATTCAGAGGCTGCTGCACTTTCTTATTCTTCCCATTAACACCCCAACCCGTCTGCCTCGGGCAGGTTCATTGGGGTGCTTTAAGGCTATCTCGTTCATGCACAAACCGTTTTAAGGGTTTGATACTCGAAACGGCAGGACTCATATCACATATATTAATGCAAACTTCTCTTACCCGCTAAACAGAGTAAAACACGAAAACGGGACAGAACTAAACCGTTAAAACGGTTATTGTGCTTCCTGCCATCTCTCATAATCACCTCGATAAAGTGTGTGTTGCACAACTCATCCTTCTCATTAACACACGGATTCATCCGGGTGTTAATAAATACAAATCGAAGTCTATTTTAACCGTTTCAACGGTTTACCCACTTATGCAGCAGACTCTAAATCGAGGTGTTAATATTAAAGTAGCATGCGTAAAATATTCACCGGAAGACTTTTAAAATGCAAATTCATTAATTACCCTTCTCCTGATCTTTTCAGGCCAATATCAACTCTAACTTACAGTTTTGAGTAACCTCAGTTATTAACTATATTTGTTATCAAACTTTATCAGGATTTAACTTTTAATGAAAATACTTATAAGCAATGACGACGGAATAAGTTCACCCGGAATCTATGCCTTGGCACAGGAACTAAAAAAAATCGGCGATGTAACAGTCGTAGCACCTCTTACAGAGCAAAGCGCAGTTGGTCACGCAATCACAATGAAAAGCCCGCTAAGGGTAACTAAATATGAAAAGAACAATGAATTTTTCGGCTATGCTGTTGACGGAACCCCCGCCGACTGTGTAAAAATGGGTGTACGAAATATACTTCAAATGAATCCTGACATAGTTGTTTCTGGCATTAACCACGGGTCAAATGCAGCAACTGCAGTCATATACTCCGGAACTGTCTCAGCAGCAAGAGAAGCGGCGATTATGGATATTCCTGCTATTGCAGTTTCCATTACAAGTCACGATGCATCGCACTTTTCCTATGCAGCAAAAACAGCCGCCTATTTCTGTAAACTGATTGCAGAAAAAGGACTCAAAAAAGGCTCACTACTTAACATCAATGTTCCCGATATCCCCGATGACCAAATAAAAGGTATCCGTTTAACAAAACAGGGACGCACCAAATGGGACGATAAGTATGAAAAAAGAGTTGACCCTTACGGACAGGACTATTTCTGGCTAACGGGCGAACTTGTACGACTCGACTATGATATGTCTTACGACCAATTTGCAGTCGACAATAACTTCGTTGCTGTGGCACCTATTCATTTCGACCTAACGGATAACGATACTTATAACGAAATGGGCGGATGGAATATTCAGGATATAAAAATCTGATTGCCATTGCGCTGCAAATAATTACGGCACAATCTATAATTTCAGCGGAATGATTTCTTTGATTCTTGCATTCGATAAAATAAATCTCTCAATCAACGGCAGTTACTTTTGGGCTGTTCTGCTCTGTATAATCGGCGCAGCGTATTCTATTTATATTTATAAAAACTCACTACCGCTACTTTCAAAATTCAGTCGCATACTGCTAAACAGTTTAAGAATCATTTCATTGATTGCAATAATCCTCTTTTTATACGAGCCGATACTCAGATTAATTTCTACCAAGTCGCAAAACCCTGTTCACTATTTCTTTATAGATAAATCTCTTTCAATAACTAAAAACAGTGCCGGCAAAGAAAAGTCTAAAATTATTTCAGAGATTTTATATTCTCTTAAAGATTCCAAAAACAAATCTGATTATTCATTTTTTACTTTCGATAAAGAAGTACACCCAAGCAATATCGACAGTGCTGACAAATTACCTTTTTCCGGTTCGGCCACTAACTTCTCTAATATCTTTCAAACAATTTCAAGCGCCAAGGTTAAACCTCAATTCATTTCAATAATTTCAGACGGTATACAAAACGAAGGAAGCGGAGTAGAAACTGTAATTGAGAATTTAGGTATTCCGGTGCTGACTTTAGCATTAGGAGATACAGCAACCAAAAAAGATATCTCCATCAATTCAATTACTGCAAATGAATTTATTTATCCCAATATTGCGTCTCAATTGCGGGTATCGGTCATAAATAGTAATTTCGGCAAAGTAGAGTGTCCCGTTACACTTAGCGAGGATGGTAGAGTAATCAGTAAATCCAAAATTGTTTTTAATGACGGCTCGAACAGCATCAACCTAGAGTATAAGCCCGTCAGCATAGGCGAAAAGCACCTGCAAGTTAAAATAGAAGTACCTAAGGATGATTCGAATTCAGGGAACAATACAAAGAGCATTTTCATCAAGGTGAACAGTAACAAACGCAAGGCGGTTATTATAGCAGGTTCGCCTTCGCCCGATATAACATTCATCAAGCAATCACTTTCTGCCGATACGAATATTTCAACCACAAATATAATTGAGATTTCAAGCAACACAACGCTATCCCCCGTTTCAAAAGCAACATTGGATAGTGCAAGTGTGTTGATACTGTTGCACTTCCCTACTGTTAATTCATCAAAAGAAATTGTCCAACTCATTAAAAGTGAAATCACCGATAAGAATAAATCCTTCCTGATTTTTATTGATGAAAACACTTCATACGATTTGCTCAGCGGGATTCAAAACTTTCTGCCTGTTAAATCTGGGAAAAGATTGAATGGCAGTACTAA
>CAIWTC010000557.1 GCA_903915485.1 uncultured Ignavibacteriales bacterium
AAACAAGATTCTTAATTGTGAATAAAGTGTCATTGGTTAAAAATATTCTTCTGATGAAGCCGATGTCATCGGCGGTTATAAATTCTTTAACGCCGCCTACAGAGCGGAGATAAGTGATTCCGGAGGTTTGATCAGAAGAAACAGATTCACTCTTTAGCCACCGTGGATAAGATGGAGAATAAATAGATTGTGCGGCCAACTGAGCAGCAAAAGCAATAACAAGTAAAATATTTTTCATAAGTAATATTAACGCAAAAATTCCAAATAATTGCCTTATTTAAGTTAAGAAACTAAATTAAGGTCTTCATGATTTCTTTAGCCGACTTGCTGCCGCTAAGAACTGCACCCTCAATAGTTGCGGGCAAACCTGTATCTGTCCAATCCCCCGCAAGAGCAATCCCCTTTTCTTTTGAAAAAATGGAAGTGCGAAATTTATTAAACTCATTTGAGGAAACAAATGTTGCTCGCTTTTCTTTTATCAATAAATGCGATTCAATATCTTCTTCACTGATTTCAAATTTAGACTCAAGTTCTTTCTTAAATGTTTCCCAAAGTATGTTCTCGGGAACATCTGCAAATTTCTCTGCCGCACTCGTTACGGTTGTAATATGTCCGCCTGAATTAAACAGCCATTGAATAGGTGAATCAAGTACGCAATAATAGCGCTCGGCTAAGTTGTTCTTTTTAAGTTTTATGTGAAATGTAATAATTGGAGCGTATTTCACGAGTGTGTCATCCGCGAGAGTGATGAAGTTATGAATACCTTTTATTCGTTTCAAGGCAAACAAAGGCAGTGCGAAAATAACTTTGTCGAAGAGTTCCGTTAAGCCCTCTTTCGTTGTAAGTTGGAATCTATTGTCTGATGTTTTTGAAATTTCTACAATGCTTTGCGAGAGATTAATATTGCATTTGTTAGATAAAATATATTTAGAAGCGGGCGCACAGAAAACAGCAGATAAATCTGAGCCGGGAATAATAAATTTCGAGTTAAAACTTCCACGGAAGAAAATTTCTTTCAATATATATTCGAACATCGTCGCTGATGACTCCTTCGTGTCTGCATTCATGGTGCCGATAGCAAGAACCTCCCACAAATACTTCACGGCATTTTCTGTTTGAGAAAATCGATTGAGCCAATCATGCACAGATTCATTTGAGAAAGCGGTTGGTTTGCTGCTTACTCTTAATCTAATCATTAATGAAATTATTTTTCTTTTCGAAAGGAAGTCAAGTCCCTTAAACCGAAGGATTGCTGCCAATATATTAAATGGATAAAATAGATTGCCCGCTCGCAGCACTGAGTGGTTTCCGTTTTCATCAACAAAGTGCATGATAAAATTATTTTGCACGGAAAGATTTGATGATGCCCCGATGAGGCGCATAAAGGCTAGGGTTTCGGAGTAGCAACCCATTAGTAAGTGTTGACCGTTATCCACCGGTTTGGGGAATAGTGAAGAAGAAAAGGAATAAACCCGACCGCCTAATTTAGGGGAAGATTCAAAAAGGGTGATATCAATATTGTTTGAGGAAAGATAAGCGGCGGCAGATAATCCAGAAAGTCCACCCCCGACAACAGCACATTTCATTGTCAATAGACTATATTATATTTTGCCCAAACCCCAAGCGAAATGCCGACTTTTTCAAACTTTGAAACCTTAATGTAATTATTGAAGACATCATATTTCTTCTGAACTATGCGTTCAAGGTTTCTATAATATATATGCTGCATTGCCCTTGCTGCAAACATGGATGCTTTGTCTTCCCTATTGAGTTGCGAAGTTGCAAGGTCAAAATATTCTTTAGCGCGTTTTGCCTGAAACTCCATAAGTGCGATGAAGTTTGCATTGTATCTGGAGTTTAATAAGTCATCTTCGGAATAGTTGAATGC
>CAIWTC010000558.1 GCA_903915485.1 uncultured Ignavibacteriales bacterium
CATATAATTAGATTTGGTAAGTGGGCCTCAGATATTTCGGGACGGTCAGACTTAGCCTTGGCCTTCTATAATAAAGAAAAATTATTAAAGGAATATAAGGTTTCCGAACTGGTTAAAGACAGTACAATGCTGCAGCGTACTGTTTCACATTACAAGTGGGAATTAACTGTTGAGAATGATGTAAAATCATATTCCAAGGATTTTAAGAAATATACTTTGACTACAATTGATAATCAAACTTATACTTTTGAAATTTTTACTGGAAACATAATTAAACCTAAAACTAAGTATAGTTCGAAAAAATAGAATAACAATTCACCTTTTCAAATATTCTTAATCAGGGCATAACACCTTCAAAACACTTTAAGTAGTCTGGCCAATCTCGGGTGGACATTTATATTTCATAATATTTTAATTGTAGAAATTCAATTGAGTCCTATAAAAAAACTTATCAATATATTTATTTCGCTTTTAATATTTACCTCGATAATCAAACCTCAAGACTCACTTAAATATTATAAAGTAAATAAAATTAATATTACAAATATTGGACTTACTGATCTATACCTTACTAAATTAAAGTTTGTAAATGATATCATGGAATTCTTCCACACCAGAACACGCGAAAGTACAATTCGTAATGGTTTATTATTTTCAGAAAATGACACCGTTAACAGTATTTCTTTAGGTGAGTCCGAGAGATTACTTCGCGACTATACATTTTTAAGAAATGTAAAAATTTCCATCGACACCTCCGGAATCGATTCTATAACTGCAAGTGTATTCGTAGCGGAAAAAATTTCAAGAACGTATAACATGGCTTTCGGCTCAACAAAAAAAACAAGATTAGGGTTGTGGGTTGATGAGGAGAATTTTTTCGGATACGGTAAAAGCCTTACGCTTGGGTATGATCACCAATCCGGTGAAGGCAAAAAAGATAACTATTCGATTATTTACAATGACAGGCAGTTATTCAATTCGCACTGGTATTCTTCTTTTCAATATAAAGAACTGCCCTTTGAAAATATCGGCACGATTTATTTATCCAAGCCATTTCTTTCCGATGGTCAAAATGCGAATTTAACTTTTTATGGATCACAGGCAAAGGTGCATTCCCCAATCTTTGAGGATGGGAAAGTAGTCGCCACTCAGAATTATGATGAATGGACCTCTAACATTTACTTTGCATACAAACTTACAGAAACCCCTATCACTAGAGTCTCTGCCGGGTCATATAATATTTGGACAAATTATCAAACGCAGGAATCATATTTTGATTTTAATAAAAACTACAACTTTGTTTTCATCAGCCTTCAACTATTAAGTCGAAAATATTCAAAAGAAACAAAAGTCAATCGTCTGTATGATTATGAGGATATACCTCTAGGCACTAACATAACTATTGCATTTGCTAAGCAAATTCACAGCGGGAACAATTATGCGGATTATCGCTTTATGTTTAATATACAACATGCTCTATTTTCTAACGGGTTTTATTTTGGTGCTTTACATATTCTGAAATCTGATGTAGCAAACAAAACAACTTGCAACACAAGCAACCTTTCACAATTCAATATGTTCTACCGGTATAACATAGAATTTATAACTGCCATAAGAGTAATAAACTACACATCAACAAACCAGCCGATTGGTTATGATAAAAATGTTACACTAGGTGAAACAAATGGTTTACCGGGATTTGCGGAAAACTATTTTAATGCGAGAAATTTAATGCTTGCCAACTGGGAGAACCGATATCCATTTACATTCACGCTATGGTTTATGAGATTTGCATCTTTTACTTCTCTAAATATTGGAACAGTTTATAACAGCTTTGAAGAATTAAACAAAACAAAGTTTTATAAAAGTGCGGGAATAGGATTCCACATTGATAATGAAGTTATAAAAGGAAGGCAGTTAACAAGTATTGCTTTAATATATAATTTTGATTTGCCCTCAAAATATTCCATTTATCTGACAACTAAATTAAGCTTCGACTTTTTCCAATATTTGGAATTTATGCCTTTTTAATTAATTTAACACTAATGCAAAAACACTAAGCATACAATATTCTTTGTGTAATTTCTTTGTGTTCCTTGTGGCCAAGAGTTTTTCTTTGTTGTTAGGGGTTTAATTTTATTCCACGTTAGGGATGACCAAAACGAACTTTGGTATTTTGCTATCATGGATGTTATCCAAGTATTTGTGCCTACTGATAGGCCAAGAAAATACTGGAATGACTTATAAACTAAACTTAAAAAAGAGGGCTGTGAGTTGCCTGAAAAAATCGGACAACTGAAAATGCAAGATTCTGACGGGAATTATTATCTTACTGATCCTGCAGATACCGAAACTATGCTGAGGTTAATCCAATCGATATAAATAATAAACAAGCAGTCAACATTCAAATCTAAATAAGTATAACAAAATCTTTGCGCCCGTCTGCCCTTCAATATTAAGTATGGCTGGCAGGAGGTTCGCGCCTTTGTGTGAAACCTCCGAAAACTAACCTCCTAGTTAGTAATGTAGCAAAGAAATTATTTATATCTAACGCTTTATTTCATAACTCATAACTTGCCCGACTGCCTTGCTTGAGGTAGGTTACGTTCAGGCGGGTTTATAGAGTTCATAATTAAAATTAATTTCCCCTTAACTTAAACACCTTAACAGTCCCTCTTTCCATTATAAGACTATCCAGGAACGGAACAATAACTTTATTTGTATCCATATTGCGGGAATCTGAATACATGTATTTTGCACCCCTGTTTATCATGTCTTTCATGTTGTTTGAGTTTAGTGCATCATCATTAAATCCCCATCCCTTTTTATCGATATAATAGAAAAAAATGTAATGCGATTCATCGTTGCCGGCGATTACTAATGCATTTTTAGGAACAGCACTTCTTAAATCAGCTTTATATACCAGCAGGTCTTTGTTCAGTCCGGGTAAATCAGGATTCCATCTAACCAGCATTCGTCCATATGCGCTCAAAGGTAATACGAGGATCATAAAAACCGCAATATAACGTACAAATTTATTATTGCTGTTCAACAGATTATATGCACCGTACCCGACAAGCAAAAACAGGATTGGTAAAAACGGGAACAGATAATAATCATGGATAGTTGCTATCATATTGGATTCAAATAAATAATATGCTATTGCAGAAAACCCCCAAGCAGCAAAAAGAACAAATAATGGTTTCTTAAATTCTTTTCGTTTTACAATAAAATAAAACGCAGATAAAAAGAACAGTACCGATCCATAGTTTAGCAATAATTCGGGCAGTGTTGAAACAAAATTAAAGTAAATAAATTTTAATGTTTTTGAAACCGGAATTGTACTATTAATAACCCCCCCAACTATACCATTCCCTTTCCATTGTGATATTACAGACAAGTACCAAGCCAAAGGAAATAGTATAAAGCAAGAGTATATACTGAGATGAGCAAATGCTTTTCTTTTTTCACCATTCTTAAAAAACTGAATTCCAAAATAAACAGCAGGCACAATGTAATAAAGAATAAACGGCAGTTTACACAAAACACCTACACTCAAAAATATTCCGCCTAGAATTAATTTGTAAAGCTTTTGATCTCTAACCCAGATAAAAAACAATCCTAGCCCCCAAATTGAACAGCATAATGCCAGATTATCCGGCATTGGATTGATTGTGTAATAATAAAAACTGGGGGAAAATGTCAAAGCCCACGCACCGATTAATGCTGCTATTCTATTTTTGAATACAGCATTTATCATAACAAACATTCCGAATACAGAGAACACCCCAATCACGAACATAAATATTCTTGTAATAATGATATGGTTGCCAAAAACTTTATAAAGCACCGCGGTCATCCATTGCATCAAAGGAAATTCCATTCGAAAGATTCCTAATCCGTCTCCCCTGTCATTTCTGTGCGGATTCAAAACATTCATATCCTCTTCATAGAAATTAACAATGTTCGATTGGGTTTGGGTCTGTCTCCATGCATGGATGCTTATTATATCTTTAGGGAAATGCGGAAGATGGAAAGCAGCACTTATTATTGTAATTATAATCAGGGAAATAACATAGTGTTCTTCAATCAGTCTGTATATTTTGGATTCTTGCAATTTCAATTCCTTATTATTTGGTTATACATTGAGCGGAATATTTCAGTAAAACTATTTCCTAAACTTACGATTAATTATGCATAAATAAAAAA
>CAIWTC010000559.1 GCA_903915485.1 uncultured Ignavibacteriales bacterium
AGCGGGATAAACTTACATTAATCAATCATAAGGAAAATTGTTGTTGCACTTTCTATTAGCCTCTTCTCTAATTGCTCTTTTATATTTTCTTCGTCATCAAGAGGCTGTATTAGATTTTTTTAGATTTATGTTCTTGAGAAGACTGCGGCGAATCAATCTTATGAATGGAATATTGAGAGTAGTATTACTATTTTTGCTTTATGCCTGTGGGACAACCTCCTTTGCGCAAAGTTCACTCCCCATTAGTGCTTATGGTGTTTGGGATCGTTCTGATGGTTCTGTTTTCAATTCGAATGACTCCAACTATAATTATTTGCATGGCGTTACTTACGACATGGCATGGAAAGATATCCAGCCGGATAGCGAAAATATCTTTAAGTGGGAAATGCTGCAGTCCGCCATTGACCGAGCTGTTTCTAGAAATGTATATTTGTATATCGGGATTAATGTTGGACCGCAATCACCTGAGTGGATTTATACATCCGGTGTACCGAAAGTAATAACCGATGATACTAGTCATAGTTGGCAGTACTATCCATACTATTTGGATACAAATTATAGAAAATTCTTCCGGAGTTTAATTACTGAAATGGGGAAATTTATTCAAGGTCAACCACCTGAAAAATTAAATAAAATAGCTTTCGTACAAGTTAAAACCGGCTGCACAGGAGATGAGTGCGCATACAAAGGCGATGCAATCGATTCAAACTATACTCTGACAATCAATGGTGAATTATGGCGCAATTTCAGACTTGAGGCTTTTAGAATTTATAAGGAGAGTTTTCTTAATACTGCAATTCAAATACCGCTGCTTTTCAATAATATTGATTCTGAGAATTACCCAATTGAGTGGAAATGGGTTATTGACAATATAGTATCAGGATTTGGTTTCAAAGGAAGTGCTTATGTTCGCGGACATCATCTTTCCGATGAGAGAATATTTACTGATAGCTGGAAAAAATATACAATAAATCCTCAAGGATTGGCATTATTTTCCCGCTCGGAAATGGATCAGGGATGGACAAAACCATTTTATGCAATTAATAAAGAACTTGGGTTTTACTGGGGAGCAATAAGCGGATTAAACTCAGGACTTTCTGTTTGGGATATAAGCATCGGCGCTCTTCAAGAAGCAGGAACCAACACTTCTATTCAGCAAACATTCCGTTTTTTTAACAAATATGCAAATCAGATTTATCCATCCAGTTCCACTCGTGCATTCGTTGTTTTACATGAGGGACTAGATGCATCAGACACAATAAAATTTCCAAGAGCCATATACGGCACAAGCTCACAAAGTAATAAGGCAAGATATTCTGCTATTTGCAATGATGCAGTCTATGCCGGTCACGGAGCAAAAATGGACGATGTTCAATCCGCAACACTAGGACAAGTAGCCCAAAGGGACAGACAAACAGGATACAATGATGCGGGATGGCAAATTTGGCCGACAAACTATTCCCGATTTATTTCTCAAGTAGAACCCGACATAGAATCAATTGGACTTTTTAGGATTGGAGGAACAATCACAATAAACTCCCCAATTTATTCACGCTTTGCCCGTAGTTTTGAACATAGCAGTGGAAAAGATGGAATGTACTTCAAG
>CAIWTC010000560.1 GCA_903915485.1 uncultured Ignavibacteriales bacterium
GCAGCGCAATATGGCAGCGCGTTGATACTAATCATTTCTTTAGGTTATATCAAGATGCTCGGGAAACATGGGCTAAAGCACGCAACATCTGTAGCAATACTTAATGCCAATTATCTTAAGTCTAGATTAGAGCCATATTATGAAGTTTTGTACACGGGGGAAAACTCCAGAGTGGCACATGAATTAATTTTTGATTTTAGAGAATTTAAGAAAACTGCAAACATCGAAGTAGAAGATGTAGCTAAACGGCTTATGGATTTCGGATTTCATGCTCCAACAGTTTCTTTTCCTGTGCCGGGAACTTTAATGGTTGAGCCGACTGAAAGTGAATCTAAATATGAATTGGATAGATTTGTGAATGCACTAATATGTATTCGCGAAGAAATCAAAGAAATAGAAAACGGGACTGCTGATAAAGCAGATAATGTATTGAAAAACGCCCCTCATACAATTGGTGCGATTTCTGCAACTGAATGGAAACATTCATATACGCGTGAAAAGGCTGCTTTCCCGGTTGAATCACTTAAGTCAAATAAGTTCTGGCCGTATTCGTCAAGGATTAATAATGCTTATGGTGATAGAAATTTAGTTTGCAGTTGCAATTCAATTGAAAGTTATAGATAATAAAGGATCCGTGTTATGAATGAACAAATATGTCAGATACTTAAAGATTCAAAAAGCATTGCGGTATTAGGCATTTCAGATAAACCCGATAGAGATTCTGGACGGATAGCTCAATTTCTTGTTTCAAAAGGATATGATATTGTGGGCGTTCATCCTTTGCTCTCTAGTCTTGGCAGCATACCGATTTATAAATCACTAAATAACATCCCAACAAAGGTTGATATTTTAGATGTTTTTGTTAATATTAAGCATCTCGAACCACTTATAGCTGAAATACTGGAACTAAAACCTAAAGTAGTCTGGCTTCAGTTAGGCGTTGGTTATTCAGATAAGTTAAGCTTGCTGGAGGATGCGGGGATTACTGTGATTTCTGATTCTTGTATTGCGGTTATGTATAACTATTGCCAACATAATTCTTAAAATTCACTGGATTGATCATTTTTAAGATAATCTTGTTTGTTTTTGTATTTTTCGCGGCAACACCAATATTCAGCAATTATATTTATTTACCTGAGCTATTAGGTCCTGAAAAAGATTCCCTCATCCGCGTTGATTCAATTCAACTAATGGGTAATCTGATCACCAAGCCTGATGTAATTATGCGGGAGTTGACTTTTAAGTTAGGGGATACGATTGATGCTCAAGTTCTTAAATTCAATAAAGATAGAGTCTTCAGTTTAAGTATTTTTAATGAAGTCAAAGTTGATCATTATTTGCTTGGTAAAATATCAATCGTTAGAATTATGGTTAAGGAAAGTTGGTATATCTGGCCAATTCCGTTCCTTGAATTTAAAGAGCATAATTCAAAGAAACCATCCTACGGTGTTGATTTTTCTTGGATGAATTTCAGAGGAAGAAATGAAAAAATCAAAACAAAAATATCACTCGGTTATGATGCGTCTGTTTTGAGCAGTTATGAAAACCCAATGATAGGAGCAGATAATCTTTACTACACCGGTGTTTTTGTTCAGTACTTAAATCAAAAAAATCAAAACGAAGAATTGAAGAGCGCTTTCGGCGAAAAGGTCAAGACTCGGCATTATGATCTTTATTTATTGTTTGGTAAACGGTCTACGCTTTTTACAAAGATTTCCCTTAGTGCGGGATACCATGCTTACTCGTATAACTACTCAGAAATTGCAAACAATAAAAATAACTTCCCCTACATTGCCTTTGATTTTCAATCAGACACACGCGATTTAGCACAATCCGCAGGGCAGGGCCATCTATATAAATTAAAAGTGACATACAACGGAGCCGGTGTTAATAAAGTAAGTTACATGAAAAGTCAGGCAGATTTTATTTTTTATACCCCTATGATTGATAGATTTGTATTCAAGTCGAGGTTATTGTTAAAGCACATAAGAGGGGCGACAATTCCCTTTTATGATCTGAATTACTTAGGGTTAGACCCAAAGATAAGAGGGGATTATAGTTATCACACTGAGGGCGGGGATATCTATTTCTCTTCTTTTGAGATAAAATATACTCTACTAAAGGAAACTAATCTTCAATTAGATTTGCCATTGATTCCTACGCAATTTACACAATACAGAACCGGCATTTACACATATACATTTTGTGATTTAGGTGTCGCAGATAAAGAATTGTCGTCGTTTAGGAATTCAATTACTTCAGGGTATGGAGTTGGTCTAGGAATTTTATTTCTCCCATACGACCAAATTAGATTTGAATATGGAATTAACAAATATGGAAAAAGAGGATTTGCCTTTGATATTGGAGCATCTTTCTAACATAGAACTTTATTATTTCCCTCAACTTAGCTTAGGTGTCGAGGAGTTAATATTAGACGGTGAAGAAGTTCATCATGCGATGGGTGTGATGAGAAATGAAGTCGGCGGCAAAATATTTGCAACAAATGGTTTAGGGAATTTATTCAGTTGTGAGATACTAAGCAAAGAGAAGAAGAGTATTTGCGTGAAAAGCATACTAACTGAAACACGGACTAATTTGCTCAGCAATATTTATTTCTGCATCCCTAATTTAAAGTCAAGTGACCGTCTTGAATTTGCTTTAGAGAAATTAGTCGAAATGGGTTTTGTAAACTTTGTATTCTTCAAAGGGGAGAGGTCTATTTACAAAAACAAGAGAGTAAATCTCGAACGACTTGATAAAATTGCAGTTTCGGCTATGAAACAATCACTGAATTTATGGAAGCCAAATTTGATAATCGATGAAAATCTTAATCAGATTGATATTGAAAATGGGGGAGAGAATATTTACTATTTAGACATTTCATGTCATGATAGCATTGAAGTAATTAATGGTAATAGTGCTTCTACAAAAAATAAGTACTTAGTATTTGGGCCAGAGGGAGGACTGTCGAATGAAGATCTCATTAGATATCCTAATAAGAGGGGAATACGACTATCACAAACTAGACTAAGAAGCGAAACTGCAATGGTTTATGCCGGATCACTTTTGAGCAATTATTTGATCAAAAGTTGATTTCAACAAATTCTCAAATTTAGTTTTCACAAGGTCAGCAGTTTCAGTTACTTCAGAATGGGAGAGTTTGCTGGATGTTATTCCCGCCGCAAAATTAGTAATACATGAAATCATAACAGGTGATACTCCTCTGTAAATAGAGTAAATAGCTTCATGAACGCTAGACATACCAACAGCATCAGCACCAAAGGTTCTCATAAATCTTATTTCTGCCGGTGTTTCATAACTCGGGCCTTTGGAGTAAAAATAAACTCCTTCGCGAATATTTGTTGATGTTTCAATCGCTGCATTTTTAACAAACCTATAGAGGTCAGATGACCCCAATTCTATTAACTCATTCCTTTGATCAATTTTACCTGCACCTAAAACTTGAGATATTTCTTTTTTTAGAAATAGCGACACAAAACCAGATGTAAGCATCAAGTCTCCTGGGCAAAAAAGCGAATTTATTCCTCCGGCCGCATTTGTAATAATAACATTTTTGGCTCCCAATTGTTTAGCGATTTCCACAGGTAAAAGGCATTGTTTTAAGGAATAACCTTCATAAAAGTGAATTCTACCCTGGAAAAGCAATATCCTTAGTCCTTTATACTCAACAAAGTGGAGCATTCCGCTGTGACCTTGTACTGTTGAGACAGGATAGTCTTGGATTTCTGAAACTTTTAGAGAAAGTTCAGGAGATAATGAGCTTGCAAAATCACCTAATCCGCTACCAAGTATAACTGCTAAATCTACCTGAAAAGGTGCTTTTTCCAGGATATTTTTAATCGTTTTAGTAAAAATCTTTTCAATATTTGTGTGCATATTATTTCTATAAAATACTTATATAATATCAGTTAAAATGTTGTTATAAATGAAATTAGCTGCATATAACTAATTATTATTATACTATGATGGCAACTGGCTATCATTGAAGGCATAAGGTAAAAGTTGAGCAGGCGTATAGACTTCGAACTCAGCTTTGCTATTTGTGAGAATTACATCAACTTCGCCACAGAGTTCAGAAATAACTTGTCTGCATGCTCCGCATGGAGAAATAAAACCCTCGAAATCGCTTGCAATAGCAATAGCCTTAAACTTTCTTTTGCCATCAGAAATTGCTTTGAATATTGCAACTCTCTCTGCACATAGTGTTAAACTGTACGAACTGATCTCAATATTGCAACCAAGGATTATTTCATCATCTGAGGTAAGCAATGCTGCTCCCACATGAAAATTTGAATATGTAGGCATCGCAAGTTTCTTTGCATCAATTGCTGCTTGTGCTAGTTTTGAATAATCTGATTTCATAGTAATCTCTTTTTTATTTTTAGGTTTCAAAGTTACGAATAAGATTTCATTTTTTTGTTATTATATAAAAATTGGGGATAATATATTTATTCATAAACCCTGGTTTATCATCAAACCATTTAATATATAAGCGGTCAAACCGCATGAACTTAATAAACTTAAGCCATCTTAAATGTGATGTAGTCCAAATAATCCCACGATTACCCTTGAAGAGCTCTGAAACTGCAAATTTTGATTGAAGTGAAACCGAAGAAAAAGCATCAAAAAGTATAATAATTTCAGTCAGGCTAAGTAAAGCTGCAAACTCATCTCGATTGTGTTCCGATTTTCTGAAATGCTTCAGAACTATTGATTTAATCATATTGCGATTCATTAACGATACAAAAGGTAATCCCCAATGCGGGTCAGCGAAAATATTTATTACAGATAACTTGTTAGGCGAACTGATATAAACAATCCCATCATTCTTAAGAACTCTATGTACCTCAGATATTAAGTATTTCACATCGGGAACATGCTCTATAACATCCTGAAGAATGACTATATCTATTGAGCTATCCATGATAGGCAATTTCCTGCCGTCAGCGCACATCAAACTTATATTGTCTGCCTTGTCCTGCTTCTTTAATTTGTCAAGAGCAATATCTAGACTAATTACAGTATTCCCGGAGTGGTCCAAGTTATAGACGGTTCCGCCTAATCCACTGCCAATATCGAGTACGGTTTTATTGCCAAGACCAGTGTTATTTTGAATAATGGCAGATACAAACTCAGCTCTGTATTTAGCATTTAATCTTCCATTAAGCCATCTGTTATAATTGGGGTGTTCCGGGTTATTCCAATATGGATTGTTTATTTCCATTTTCTCTTCAAGAAAAATGAGTTAATTATATTAATTGGAATTAGTATTTCATACATGATGCTAAATAAAGGGACCATTAATAGCTTAAAGGTATAGCCGTGAATTTTGCCAAAAATTAAAACTAGGAGAGAATCAACTAAAAGCCTCGAGGCAAATGGGAAAATATACCAAAGTGAAAATGGGATTAGTACAAGGCTAAAGAGAGAAGCAAACCCTAGAATATGGAAGACTGCTAATAACAATTTTGATTTCAAATCATATGAGTGGGATGTTTCAACATGTCTTGCGCGTTGATAAAAATAATTTTCAAATGTTGTTGGGGCATGACTGTATGGATATGATTCAGGGAGGTATTTTATCAGACCAACTTTTTTACCTTCTTTTACTGC
>CAIWTC010000561.1 GCA_903915485.1 uncultured Ignavibacteriales bacterium
AGGTTCTTGAGAATCATGATGTAAATTTAACAACAGTACTTAATACGGCAGCAGAGAGAGCGGACTTTGTAAACAATTGGAAGAAGAATTTAGATGTAAATTCTGTTGTACCTAATTATCTAGACTCTTTCCGTAAATCAGAAGGCAATTCTTATTTAATAGATAAAGCTGATTTGATTCCTGCTAATGAAGTATTAAGAAAAGGTGTTGGCCTGGCATGCAGTTACCGCGGATGCTCGCTAGGAGCAGAGGGCGTTGATGCTGCTGCTGCATATATGTCAATCCAAAATGACGGTTCAGTTTATCTTCTCTGTGGATTAGCAGAAAACGGTCAAGGCTTGAGAGCAACATTCTCAATCATCGCTGCTGAAGTTCTCGGCATCCCCGTTGAGAGTGTTTTCTATCTTGAACAGGATACGGGAATTGTTCCTGATAGCGGTCCAACAGTTGCTTCACGCTCCACACTAATGGGCGGAGGCGCAGTTAAACAAGGTGCAGAAGTTCTCTTAAAAAGATTAGAAGATGTACTTCGTGCTGAATGGAAAATTCCTAAGACTGCTGAAATAATTTTTGCAAACGGTAAAGCATCATGTCCAAAAAAGAAACATGAAATTTCTTTCGGTGATTTGTGCATGCTCGCTTACAAGAAAGGCGTTTCACTTGCAACAATCGGTTGGTATAAAGGCCCCGATGTTCATTGGGATGAAGAAACAGGTCACGGCGACGCATACTTCACTTATGTGTATGGATGTCAGTTGGCAGAAATCACATTAAACATTGCAACCGGTGTTGTATATGTTAACCGTGTGATTGCCGTTCATGATCCCGGCAAAGTAATTAACCTTCAAGGTGCGCTTGGTCAAGTCTATGGCGGCGTTACTCAAGGTGCAGGTTACGGAATATGGGAAGAAATTTCTTCAAACAATGGTTTCATCCGTGAATTAAATTTCGACCAGTACTTGCTTCCTACTTCAAAGGAAATAGATGTTATCGAACCGATATTCATTGAAGGTAATGATAAGTTCGGTGCTTGGGGCGCTAAATCATTAGGCGAACCAACTCTTGAATTAGGCGCGGCAGCAATTGCTAACGCAATCAAGAATGCAACCGGAAAACGATTCTATAACTTACCGATTAATTTAGAGGAAGTTCTTCTGCGAAGAAAACTTCATCCCGAAGACTTAAAAAGAGGGAGTATGTAATGATACCAAAACTTGATTATTTTGCCCCGACTACTTTAGGGGAAGCATTAAACCTTCTTTCATCGATAAGCAATTCACGCATCCTTGCAGGCGGAACAGATGTACTGACAGGATTTCATCAAGGTTCATCAAGATTCAAAGATGTTCCTGCGTTGATAGACATTAACCGTATCGAAGAGATAACCGGAATTGTTGAAACAGATGACTCATTAATTATCGGCGCCGCCGCTAATTTTACATCTATAATTAACAACGCTGCTGCAGTTAAGTATTTCCCTTCATTCGTTGCAGCAAGTGCAACTGTGGGAAGTGTGCAGATAAGAAACCGCGCTACTATCGGCGGAAACTTCGTCAACAACGCACCCTGCGCTGACGGTGTTCCTTCTTTATTAGTTTATGATGCAGTAATTAAAATTAGTTCCAGTACTGCAACGCGCGAAATGCCGTTGGGTGAATTCCTTATCAGACCATACAAAACTCAACTTATGCCCAATGAGATTGTTACGCATGTAATTCTCAAGAAATATCCTGAATCATACAAAGGTTCATTTTATAAACTCGGTAGAAGAAGAGGAGTTGCAATCAGCCGAATAGCACTTGCACTCTTAGGTGAAGTTAAAGATAATATCATCACGGATATCCGCGTTGCAACAGGTGCAATAACTCCGATAGGCAAACGCGTTCCCGAAGTTGAAGCATTCCTGCTTAACAAAAAAGTTGAAGATGCAACACTAAGAGAAGCCGCTTCAGTATTAGGTCAGCACATACTTGATGCAACCGGTGTTCGCTGGAGCACTCCTTACAAACTTCCGGTCGCTCAGCATGTCTGCTACAGTGAACTCAGTAACCTTTTCTCGAAGGAGGCATAATTATGAAAAAAGAAATAAGCTTTATTTTAAACGGCAAATCTTATACTCAAGGTGTTGAAACAAACATCCGCTTAATTGATTTTCTTCGTGAAGAGATGAATCTCACAGGCACTAAAGAAGGCTGCGGTGTCGGCGAATGCGGTGCATGCACAATCATCGTTGATGGCGATGCAGTCAATTCATGCCTGATGCTTGCAATTCAAATTGATGGTCTTTCAGTTACTACAATTGAAGGATTGGCAGATGGCGAAAACTTACATCCCCTTCAGGAAAGTTTCATTAAGCACGGAGCAGTCCAATGCGGATTCTGCACACCGGGAATGATTCTCTCCGCTGACGCTTTACTGCAGAAGAATCCTAAACCA
>CAIWTC010000562.1 GCA_903915485.1 uncultured Ignavibacteriales bacterium
AATATTATTAAACTTTTGCTTCCGGATTTTATAGTAAACTCTGACTGCAATAATAATGTTGCTGATTTACTCACTGAAAATACATTTACTTTTACTTCCATTTCTTTGAACACTTTTAATGAAGTGTCTATCCCGCCCCCAAAACCTATTCTTTCAATAAAAACTTGCTCATTTAGCTGAGCAGTAATCCCTGTGTTTATTTAAATACAGTAAATTAATCAAGTGTAATCGAATATTCGATTCAAAAAGAAATTCAATCATCAATCTTTTCATTATAAGGTAATACCTTTATTTATGAAATCGACTCTTGATGATTCATTAATCACAATTATTGAAAGAGATATGAAAAAAAGTTTATTATTATATATCATGTTGTCCGCTATTACTTTTCTTTACGCGCAACAATCATTCGGAACTATTGAGGGAAAACTAAAAATTGAATACCCTAAACAGGAAAAAGCTGAAATTAATGTTAACCTGGTTGAAGTAAGTGCCCGGTCTTTAGTCCAAACATCTAAAGTAAGCGGGGAAGGACGATTCATTTTTTATAATGTCCCTTTTGCAACCTATGACCTAATTGTTGAGAATACGATGGAAATGTATAATGCAAAGCGAGTAGTAGTTAATTCTCCTGTCGTAATAAACGTTGAGATTGATTCAATAAAGCGGCAAGAGTTTTCACCCGTAATAATTATCGGAACAAATGCAGCATTTGACAAATCAAGGGCATCATCTCATACTGTTGTAAGTGAAAGGATGATAGATGAACTACCCGTTTCATCTTCCACGAAAGTAATTGAAAATATACTATTGTCAACTCCGGGAGCAATACCTGATGAAGATGGACGGATGCACTTCCGCGGAGAAGATGCTCAGATGCAGTACATCATTGACGGAATTCCTATTACAGGAAATCTTACGAGAGTATATTCGAGTTTGTTTAATGCAAGTATGATAAAATCTGTTGATATTCAGACGGGTAATTTCGGTGCTGAATATGGCGTGGATAATTCCGCTATCCTTTCAGTCAATACAAAATCAGGTTTTGATAAGGAACTCTTTGGCTCAGCCTTCGCTGGTTTAGGAACTTTCAAAGGTCAGGAGAGGGGATTCGACTTAGGAGGAACAGTTTCGAAAGGATTTGCTCTTTATGGCAACCTGAACTATTCTTCATCAGATAAATATTTAGACCCGATAATGAGTTCGCAACCTAATCATTCATCCGGGAAGAATATATCTTTTTTTGGCAAGGGAGATGTAGTATTAAGTTCGCAGATGCAACTTCATTTTCTTGGGAACATGAACAAAACTGATTTTGAAATTCCCAATACTAAACCAAATTCAAAACAAGATCAGCGACAGGCAATGAACGATTATATGGCAGGGTTCAGAATGAATTATAATATCAATTCATCTGGAGTGCTCAGCCTGCTAGGTTATAGAAGATATTCAAAAACCGAATTTACCAGCAACGGATTGAAGAAACTATCATATCCTTCCGATACTTCCAGTGCGATGAATAATGATAAAATGTTCATTGGTGCTGAAAGAATTAACGAGAATAATGGCGGGCAATTGGATTATTCCACAAATCAAAATTGGTGTGGAGTTCCTCATGTATTTTTAGCAGGGATAAGCCGAGAAATATTCCCACTTAAAGAATTTTTCAACTTTGCAATCACTAACCCTTTGTTGACAGATACTTCTGTCGCTGGTGGAGATTTGGCTTATAAGTCGTATGATTTAACAAAAGGCGGAAAACCATTTCTTGTCGATGCTGCAAGAACAGGGAAGAGAGTTTCAGCTTACCTTCAAGACCAGTTTATGTATAATGATAAATGGAGTTTCAGCTGCGGGTTAAGATTTGACAGATATTCTCTATTTGAAAATGAAACAGAACTATCTCCCAGAATCTCCGCTACTTATCTTTGGAGCGATGATTTAATATTCCATATTTCTTACAATCGAATCTTTATGCAAGTGCCTGTTGAGAATATATTAGTGTCAAGTTCCAATGAAGCTTTGCAGATTACTAAACAGGTGGGCACTTCAAACATAGTCAAAAGTGAACGCTCGAATGTACTTGAATTAGGCGGAGCATATAAATTGAACAGTAATGTTGATTTTGAGTTAGTGGGATATTCAAAATTGATAGATAATTTTATTGTTAAAGTCGAACTTGGTAACAGCGGGATTATTTTCCCGGTAAACTTAAAAAAAGGATTAGTTGCAGGAGGCGAACTTCGTACAAGACTTCATAACTGGAATAATATTTCTGCAACATTATCGTTTAGTACATGTGCATCATTGGGACTGAAGCCTAATGATGGTTCTAATCCGATTGGTGCCGGACTTATTATTGGTGAAGAAGGACAAAATTATTCACATCCGTTTGCAGGTGAGGATATGTTCAAGACTGAACACAATCAGCTATTTACAGCGGTGTTGGATATAGCCTACCATAATCCTAATGGTTTTTACGGAACATTAAACGGCAGGTTTGATTCAGGGCTACCATTTGATTTGGCAGGTAAAGATGGAGTAGGTCTTGATGAGGCGGCTTCCATAGCTGAACTAAAATCACGCGGATATTCCGATGCTATTATAAGTTTACTTTCCTTATCTCCTGAAAAGCCTGGGTCACCTGATAAATCCTTGGCTCCAAGAGTATTGTTTGATTTAGGATTAGGATATGATTTTAGAAATTCATTTGATTTCCCATTGAAACTTTCTGCAAACATACTCAATCTGCTGAACACGGAATTTCTTTATAAGTTTGAATCAAGTTTCAGCGGAACACATTATGGTTACCCAAGAATGGTTTCGGT
>CAIWTC010000563.1 GCA_903915485.1 uncultured Ignavibacteriales bacterium
ATCGGGTTCGGCCATCAGTAAATTCAGGAAAGTGACCATTTCCTTTTTGGCATCGAGCATGGCATCATCCATATTGATGTCTATGACCTGAGCACCTTCGTCAACCTGCTGGCGGGCAATGGCAATGGCTTCCTCGTATTTTCCTTCACGGATCAGTCGGGCGAATTTACGCGAACCGGACACATTGCATCGTTCGCCGATGTTCACAAAATTGGTTTCAGGAGTTAAAGTAACCGGCTCCAGTCCGCTAAGCTTTGTATGTTTGTCTTTTTTATGCCGGGGATGAGGTTCCGATTTAGCTGCAATTTTAGCCAACTCACGGATATGATCAGGTGTTGTTCCACAGCAGCCGCCAATGATATTGACAAATTTATTGAAAGATATTTATGCATTTTATTAAACCAAACCCTGATAAAATAAAAGCAGTATTCTATTTAGTAATAGTTTATTGTGTTTTTAGCACGCTTTGTTGCAAGTCTAAAATTGATACTAAGACCGGTGAGCAAAAAAATAAAATAGAACCGCAAATGGTTTGGGTGGAAGGTGGAAATTTTAATATGGGCAGCACTGATGGTGCGAAAGATGAAGCCCCTGTTCATTCGGTTGATGTAGCCGGTTTTTGGATTGGAAAATATGAAGTGACTGAAAGTGAATGGAATATGGTCATGCAGTCAGGTTCCTCTGATACTGCAAGTTTTCCGGCAATAGTTACATCTAGGGAAGAAGTGACAGAGTTCATTGCAAAACTTGATTCAATAACAGGAAAGAAATACCGGCTTCCGACAGAAGCGGAATGGGAGTATGCTGCAAGAGGGGGGATAAAAAGTAAAGGATATAAATACTGCGGCAGTAACAATATCGATGAAGTCGGGTGGTACTTTGAAAATTCAAATAATACAATTCATAATGTCGGGTTAAAGAAAGCTAATGAGTTGGGAATATTTGATATGTGCGGAAATGTGTGGGAACTATGCAGTGATTGGTATGATGAAAATTATTATAGAGTTAGTCCAAAACAAAACCCGAAAGGAGTAGTCAAGGGTCCGGGAAATTCAGCACGGGGAGGTTCCTGCATTAGACATGAGGAGGACTGCCGGGATTCATTCCGTGAATGGAGCAGCGAGTTAACAGGTCTGGGGTTTCGCTTGGCATTAGATAAATAATTTTGAATGAATAATGTTTTTGATATTTATTAATTCAATTTATAGGAATTTTGTATGGAAACGGTCTTAGTAATTAAAGAAAAAATGATTATTGCTTTTGTGTTATTTTTATGTTGTCTTACTGTTCAATTAAAAGCACAGGATAAGAACTCCAATATTACAGATGAAAGAAAAATTATTCAGAACTCGACGTTAGTTTTAGACATCGAAGAAAAGTGTAGTTTTAAGAATGGATTTTGGGCTGATACATCTGTACCCTCACTAAACGCCGGACTAAGAATGGAAAAAATAAAAAAAACGTCTTTCACAGGACTGCCTTCTGAATATAGTTTATATATTGAAGGAAATCCCGGGGGAGGAGCTGATGCAGCAGGCCGAGTCGGGTATTTTGTCCTGTTGGTATTAAAGAATAGCAAGGTAAAGGTGCTTGGCTCTTTCGCTTGTCCTGCTATAAACCCTATTATAAGTTCAGATAAAGCAATAATCTACTTGTTAGAATCAGGGAGTTTCTCTGACCGCAAGTTCAAAAAATGCACATTAAAATGGAAGAACAATAAACTAAAAATCGTGAGTACTTCAAAGGATGACTAACTGGATGCAAAAAGGAAGATACTTAATTGTTCATTTAATATTTGCTTAAACATACTATAGTGATGATTTTAAGTTGCGGCAAATATGCATAAAACTAAATTCGGTGCTTTAACTAAAAATTCACATAA
>CAIWTC010000564.1 GCA_903915485.1 uncultured Ignavibacteriales bacterium
CCTGAACTTTAGTAACTACAGGACAAGTAGCATCTACTAATTCAATTTTATATTTCAGGGCCTCGCTATAAGTACTTGGCGGTTCTCCGTGTGCTCTTATCAAGACCTTGCTTCTCTCAGGTAGTTTTGGAAAATCTGAAACTGCAATTATTTTAAGTCCTAAATTTGAGAGCCTGTCAACTTCTGACTTATTATGAATTATATCTCCAAGAGAATACAATTCACCGCCGCTATTCAAAACATTTTCTGCAAAATCAATTGCTCTTACTACTCCCCAGCAGAATCCGGCATATTTATCTATTTCAATTGTCAAGAATAAATTTTCTAAACTATTCCGCGTTAATTTTTTCTAAGGCTAAATTATAGATGTAATTAGCCTGGTCTTCAAGAGTTCTTTCGGTCGTATCCACAATATATGCATCCGGCGCCTGTTTTAAAGGGTCAATATCTCGGGATGAGTCAATTAAATCACGATACTCGAGATTCTCCTTGATATCCAGCAGAGTTGCCATTTTCCCTTTACGGGCAATTTCGTTCATTCTTCTGACAGCTCTGATATCAAGATTTGCGACTAAAAATATTTTTAATTCAGCTTCAGGGAAAACTGCTGTGCCAATGTCTCTACCTTCCATTACCACTCCGCCTTTTTCTCCCATCAACTTCTGACGACGAACTAATTCTTGACGAACTTCCTTAATTTTGCTAATAGGACTGACAAGCGCATTCACTTGTTTAGACCGAAGTTCATCAGTAACATCTTCACCGTTCATATAAACATTGGTACTGCCTGCATCATATACTAAATTTATTTCGGTCCGCAGTAGTAAATCACCGACTGCTTTATGGTCTCCTTCGATTTTATTTATAATAGCTAAATAGGTAACAGCGCGATACATTGCGCCGGTATCAATGTATAGATAATTCAACCTGGAGGCCAATAATTGTGCTGTGGTACTTTTTCCGGAACCTGCAGGTCCATCTATTGCGATTATAATTTTTTTCATAAGCAACAAATTTAGGCTTTTTTTAGATTTTTTCAAAGAATTGATTGCAGTTTTTTAATATTTTTGCTAAATAATTGGGCTGGGATTCCAAGACTTGCTCTAATAATGGGCGTGATTAGTAAATTTATCCCAAAATGATTACATATCGTTTATTGATTCAAATATAAACTATGGCCATACCCGTTATCAATTTCAACATCGCAAGATTCAATTCTTGCCCTTAGGCATGGCATACATGAAGAGGCATCTTCTGTGATGCACCTTTTATTGTCATAAATTGAGTATTTTGTTTTAACACCAACGGGAGTAAATGATGGCATAACTACATTTGCACCAACATTAATCCCCTTTTCTCTACCTAACTCATCAAGTGTGGCCAACGCTGTTGTGGCAGGTATGTGAGCATACTTGAGAATAAGTCTTGCGACAGCTAGGGTTTTCAAAGTTAAATCCAACGACGCTTTTGGGACATCTGAGAAAGGAGTGTCAGAAGATGGAATGAACGGACTGAAACTTGCCATATCAAGTTGGTATTTGGAACACAAAATTAAATCGTCCGCAATATCCTCTATGGTTTGTCCGGGGAGTCCAATAATATTTCCACTACCGATTTGAAAACCAAGACTATCCAGATAACTTAAATGCTCAAGCCTTTCAGTAAGAGAACCGCTGTTATGAATTTGTGAATAGATTTCAGGGTTTGCAGTCTCGTGTTTTAGAAGATACCGGTCAGCACCTGCGGATTTCCATTTTTCATATTCATAGTATTCCCGTTCACCCAAACTAAGTGTAATTGCAAGATTAAACTCTTCTTTAATCTTTACAATTAATTTGGAAATGAAATCACAATCATAATATGGGTCTTCGCCTGATTGTAGTACTACGGTTTTAATTTCTGAATTGTAAATTAATTTTGCAGTGGACAAAATCTCTTCAAATGACATTCTATATCGTTCTAAAGATAAATTACTTTTCCTAATTCCGCAATAAATACAATCTTGTGTGCAGTAATTAGAAAATTCAATAATTCCGCGAAGATGAACTTTTGCACCTACATATTTATTTCGTGCTAGCTTACCCGCCCTAAATAATGGAATCTGTTCGTCCCGGTTTTGAAGAGATAGTAATGAAATTATTTCCCCTTTTGAAAAACTACCTTTTCCTAATATTGATTCAGTTGTATTCATATAAATCTAAATTAAAAATAGATATCTCTTTCGCCTTCATCAATACGATGTATTAGATTTTCGGTTTTATTTCGGACAGTATCTGATTCTTTTGCAAGTTGTTCTTTTAGAAACTCCTGACCCGTAATCCTTGTCTGCTCTCCCGCATAATCGACTAAGTATTCGTGAAAAGTTGTAAGTGCATTCGGGACGCATATTTTACCAATGTCACCGGTCTTTGCAAGAGCCATAAATCTGTCCCCGGTTCTGTTGGAACGGTAGCATGCAGTACAAAAACTTGGGAGGTAGCCTAAATCGCAACAGTCCTTTACAATTTCGTCAAGTGAACGGTGATCGCCGAGTTGAAATTGTTCAAACTTTGCTTCATTAGCGCTCTCTCTTGATTCTTTATAACTACCGGGTGCAGTTTTACTTCCGGCACTTATTTGTGAAACACCAACTGCGAATAATTCTCTTCTTAATTCTGCTCTTTCACGAGTACTGAGGATAATCCCTGTATACGGTACTGCCAAACGCAGAACTGCTATAATTTTCTTGAATGATAAATCATCTACTGCGTGCGGCGGTTGAAGCGCTGCAGGGGCATTTAATGCAGGTTCTAATCTAGGGACTGAAATAGTATGTGGTCCAACACCAAATTTATTCTCTAAATGAAAAGCGTGTGATAATAATGCTAATGTTTCAAACTTGTATTCTGCAAGTCCAAATAGGGAGCCAATTCCAACATCATCAATGCCTGCCTCAAGTGCTCTTTCGATGGCTGTAACTCTCCAATCGTAATCACTTTTGGGCCCGCTTGGATGCATTATTTTATAAGTATCATAATGATAAGTTTCCTGAAATATCTGATAGGTTCCGATGTCAAAGCTTTTTAATTCTCTAAATCCCTCAACACTTAAAGGCGCCATATTAACATTAATTCGCCGGATATTATTTCCATCTTCATTAATGCTATAAATTCTTTCAATCACTTCACCAATAAATTTAGTACTTGATTTTTTTGGATGTTCTCCGCAAACCAGCAAAAGTCTTTTCTGACCCTGCTGAACTAATGCTCTTGCTTCAGCCTCAGCATCATCAACAGTAAGTGATTTTCGTTCGAGTTCTTTATTGTCAACACGGAAGGCACAGTACAAACAATTATTCACACATAAGTTTGTTAAATATAGAGGAGCAAATATAACTAACCGGTTACCATAGATTTTTTCTTTGATTTCTTTTGCGGCAGAAAACATTTCTTCTAATATTTCTTGTGAGGTAATATTAAGCAACGCTGCCGCCTCTTTTAGCGAAACCCCTTTTGCCTCTTTAGCCTTAACGATTATTTCCCATTGATGCTTTTCATCATGTAAACTTTTGTCATTGATTAAACTATTAATATTTTCTTCATCTATAAAATTCATCTAGGCATTTCTTTTCTGTAATTCGATAATCAAAAATACCAATAATTATTGCTTATAACAACTAAAGCAGAACAAATGACTTCACCATTAATAAAAAAAGGAGCTATTATCACAAAGATTTCATAGCTCCTCAATTCAATCGAATTATTATCTAAACGAATAATCGTAATTATTCATGTATATTAACATTAATTAACTTTTGGTAAATCAGCAATTGCTTCCTGCAAATCTGATTCCGAATAAGTTGTATCCTCTAATGAACCGGCGAAGTATGATGCGTAAGTCTGCATATCAAGATGACCATGTCCGCTTAAATTGAAAGCAATAGTTTCAGACTTCCCTTCCAACTTACATCGATTAGCCTCATTAATTGCACCAAGAATTGCATGAGTAGATTCAGGGGCAGGAATTATTCCTTCAGTTCTTGCAAATAAAACACCGGCCTCGAAACAATCCGTTTGATTAACTGCTTTTGCTTCAAACAAATCAAGTTCTTTTAAATGACTTACCATCGGAGCCATGCCATGATAACGAAGTCCGCCTGCATGAATTGAGGGTGGGATAAAAGAACTTCCAAGCGTATGCATTTTGACTAATGGTGTAAGCATTCCTGTGTCACCGAAATCATAGGCATAAACTCCCTTTGTAAGACTTGGGCATGCTGCGGGTTCAATAGCAATTGATCTGACTTTCTTTCCTCCTCTTAACATCTCCCCGATAAAAGGAAATGTAAAACCTGCAAAATTACTGCCGCCGCCCGCACATCCAATTAAAATATCAGGGTAATCATCAGCCATTTCAAATTGAAGTAGAGCTTCATTCCCAATAACTGTTTGATGCATCAGAACATGATTTAGAACGCTGCCAAGTGCATAGTTAGTATCAGGATTAGTTGCTGCAACTTCTACTGCCTCGCTAATCGCAATTCCAAGACTTCCCGGACTATCAGGATGTTTTGCTAAAATTGTTCTGCCTGCATTTGTCAAGTTGGAGGGACTTGCAACTACTTTTGCACCAAATGTTTCAATCATAGCCTTGCGATATGGTTTTTGATTGTAACTTACATTCACCATAAAGACAAACACTTCGATACCAAATACACTTCCGGCAAATGCAAGGGAAGAACCCCATTGCCCTGCTCCGGTTTCAGTAGTAAGTTTTTTGATTCCTGCCTGTGCATTATAGAATGCCTGGGGAATTGCTGTGTTTGGTTTGTGACTTCCGGCGGGACTTACACCTTCGTATTTATAATATATTTTTGCAGGGGTGTCCAACGCTTTTTCTAATTGATATGCACGAATCAACGGAGACGGGCGCCATATTTTGTATACATCTTGTACCGGTTGAGGTATATCAATATACCTTTCAGTACTAACTTCTTGAAGTATAAGTTCCATTGGGAATAATGGCTCCAGATCAGCAGGTCCAATAGGTTGTTTAGTCCCTGGGTGAAGCGGTGGAGGAAGTGGTGTCGGCAAATCGGCGGCAATATTATACCAGCTTTTTGTCATTTTCTCTTCGGGTAGTAAGAATTTTTTAACGCTCATTGAATTAGTCCTTTTATTTGTAATTATATATACTTCAAAATTATTCTATGCATAGCTATGTTTAGCTTAAGCAAATAGAGTACAAAAATATTGTTCGGTTATTGATACGGGTTTTGGGTATGTTCAAAAGAACATAGAAATGCTAAAGGCCTTTCGGCCACCAAAAGGTCATATTAGGAGATGTGTGCCATGTATGTAATTCAATTAATTGCATAAGGCAATATAACTTTTTAAGGTAAGATTGACAAATTTGCTTAAAAATAAAACCTATTTAAAAATTCGCATTACTTTTATGCAAATATTTAATAAACTGCATTGATTTAGTAAATGAGCAATTATTTTTTCCTTGCTAACCAAAGAACCGCTTTTCGTATGAAAAAGCGTTGTTCGTCTCTTTTTTCGAAATGAGGACTAATACTAAAAACTCGTCCAAGCTTGTAGTCGCCCATCGCAATTGCATCAGTGCCTATCATTACACCTTTAGGCGCACCATTTTCAGCAATCTCAGTTTTGAATCTTGCGAGGGTTGTATAATCTGCCACGCTATCAGATAAGCCATTTTGTAAAAGTGGTCCTTGATTATATTGCACGGTGACTGTGTCAGATGAAAGTCCAAAAAATTCTTTTCCTGTCGGAGTCATATCTAATACGACATCACCTGAACCGCGATTCCAATGTTCTCGGTCAATTACTATTGCATTTAGAATACCTAATGACCATTTGTAAAATGAAGTTGAAAGGTAGGCTCCTGCACAAATACCAAGATATCCTCCGCCACGGCTAACAAAACTGCGAATGGAGTCAAGTCCTGAATCTTCTAATGATTTTGACTGTTTTGAACCGGAACCACCCGGCTGAACAAGCACATCATAATTTTTTAATACTCCTGCACGAATATCAGACGCTTGAATAACTGTTGTCGCATAAATATTGCTATCATAAAGAGAAAGCTGAATATTATTAGTACCTTTTTTCCCGGCACCGGTATCCTCAAATATTGCGACTCTAATTTTAGACTGTTGAGAATAATTAAAAGAACATATCGCCAGTATACACATTAAAATATATTTTATGTTGCTCATTATTGCACTCACATTTTTAAGTTGATTTTAGAAATAGGAACCATATCCTTAGATAGCAACAAACATTAAGCCAAGCAATTTAATTATTCAATGTGTCTTTTTTGATGATATATTTAGCTTTGACTAATGCGGCTGTTTTAATATGAGCGTAAACAGAACAAACTTGAGTAATTAATTCCCATTTCAAAGAATCAATTGCCTTTTATGAAGTAATTAATGCACTTTTGCTACAATATCAGAAAGATCTAAGAGGTAGAAAAGGCATGATAATTGCTTGTTTGACTTATTACAGAAGTTAATTAAGATCAGTTGGGAATAGAACACTTTGTGGTTTACATATCCAAGATCTAGAGAAAATAAAAATGTAACAAGGAAAAAAATATGACGAAGACTAAAATATTTGCAGCGAGCACAATACTGTTTTCATTAGTTCTTTTAACTTCGATTTCAGCTCAAACTTTCATAACCGGTCAAACATATTACGGCAGAAACAATTACATTGAATACAAATGCGGGAACTATCCATTGATTATCAGCGGACCCCATGCCGGAACAATAAATGCTGATGAGATGGCAGACAGAACTTGTGGAGCAGTAGATAATGATGTAAATACTCACGAGACTATTCTTGCTTTGCGTGATTCTATTTTTGCTAAGACGGGTAAATACCCCCATGTAATAATTAACCATTTAAAAAGAATTAAACTTGACCCAAACCGTGAAGTTGCGGAAGCGACATGCGGCGATACAATTGCTTTAATTTCCTATAACGAATATCATTCATTCATTGACAATGCAAAGTCTCAAGTTGTGGCTCAGTATGGGAAAGGTCTTTATAATGATTTCCATGGGCACGGTCACACAATCCAGAGAATTGAAGTTGGTTATATATTATCCAGTGACGATTTAGCTCAACCGGATGCCTCCATTGATAGTACAGTATATATAGACAAAAGCGGAATTAAGTATTTGGCAGGTATTGTCCCAATGACATTTTCCCAATTAATTCGCGGACAAAAAAGTTTAGGTAACTTCTTTGAAGACCAGGGGTATCCTGCAGTTCCAAGTCCTTCTCAACCAAACCCCGGAACAGCGTCATACTTCAATGGCGGGTATAGTGTTTCTACTCATGGTTCCAAACCTGGAGGAACTATTGATGGCGTTCAGTTTGAAGTGAATTATGCAGGCATCCGTGATACTGACCCTAATCGTCGTGCATTTGCAGGTGCTTATGCTAAGATTATGGATAGATTTATACAGGTAAATTACTTCGGAGCATCAGACACAACCGCAATTGAAGATTCTGTTGTATCTAATGGCAATGGCAATTGGAGCTCGCCCGGGACATGGACCGGAGGTATTCCACCAAGTTCAAATAAGAATGTTCTGATTCGGGATGGTGATACTGTTATCGTAGATGTAAATACAGCTCAATGCAAGGACATTTGGTTCGGTTCAGCAAATTCAAAACTCGCTATGGCAGATGGATCAATACTTAATGTATATGGTGACTTTTCAATTTTCTCTGCTACTCATAATGCGTTTTCGTCTTGGGTGCCCGGTGCCAAGATACGATTCACCGGCAATGTAAATCAACTTTTAAGGGGATGGTCTGCGACAGGGTTTTCAACATCCTTTAAGGAAATGATTGTTGATAAATCAAGTATGAAAGTTGCTACTTTTGGCAGTAACATGAAATTTTCAGTAAGTGATTCTCTTGAGATAATAAAAGGAACATTTGAATTAGGGGGAACCGATGACTTTGAAGGAAGGACAATTGATGGAAGCCCATCAGCAACTTCGATAATCATCAGGAGCGGCGGCATTTTCAATATGGTCGGCGGCGGGACGACAACTACTGGTTCCTATATAAGGCAAGGTGCTAATACCGGAGTTGATGACAGTAAAATCGGGAAAATGACTGTATTCGGTGAAGTAGATTTCGGGAATTCAAATACAACAGTAAGAACTAATCTTAGTGGAATCGATATCGAATCAGGTGGGGTTGTTTACATTCCCTTAAGTAGAAGTGTTGCAGCATCTTCCTTTAATCCGGGGACGATTACAATCAAGAACGGCGGGCTCATCAAGAGTAGTATAAGCACTGCCTTTTGGTACCCTAATGCAACTACCCCGACAACTGTAGTCGTAAATTCAGGTGGTGAATACTATTCTTCTGCAGGAACAACAAACCTTCCTCAAATATTGACCCTCAATACGGGAAGTAGTGTCAGATATTATTCGACCACTGCAAGCACATTACCTGTCGGCATAACAACTTATGAAAACCTGATATTAACCGGAACGAGTGCCAAATCGCTTGGAGTTAATACGACCGTCAACGGTACGCTTTCTATTCAAAGTACGGCAACACTAAATCTAAATTCAAAAACTTTAGCTTATGGACCAAGCGCAACACTTCAGTACGGATATTCTTCTCAGGCAGACGCGCAAACCACTACGGACAATGAACTGCCTGCTGTCGGGGGTCCACCAAACCTTACTATATACAATAAGGCTAATGTTACTCTTCATAGCAGCAGAACAATAGAAGGTGTCGTCAAGTTTAGCGCAGGTTCACTTCTTACAGGTAGCAATATTCTTACTTTGGGAAACTCAGCCTCGTTATCTGGTGAAGCAGCTGGTTCATATATTCTCGGGAATCTTGCGACAACAAGGGCAATCGGGAAATCTGCATCAACATTCGGCGGCATCGGAGTTTCGTTAGGAAGCGGTGCCGATGATTTAGGAAATGTTACCGCAACACGCACAACCGGGAGTTCAGCAATTGTAACAATTAACTCCATTCAAGGAATCGCTAGAAAATGGTCGCTTTCTTCAAGCAATCCACCGAGTAGCGGAAGAGACATTACTCTATCTTGGATAGCAACTGATGATAACGGCAAAGACCTATCCTCGCTTCAAATATACAACAGCGCTGTTGGAAGCGCTTGGACTGGTTTCGGCAGCACAAAAAATGCAACTTCAAGAAGTTTAACATTTAATACAAATATTTTTGGACAGTGGACCGTCAATAGCCCTAACCTTACAACTTCTATTAATAATAGCAATTCCAACATCCCTAAGGAATACTGTTTATTCCAAAACTCCCCTAACCCGTTCAACCCTTCAACCAAAATAAGGTTTTCGTTACCATATGAAAGCTCAGTAAAAGTATTAATTTATAATACTCTCGGTCAGTTGGTTTCAACAATTGACAATTCTGTTCATGAAGCCGGAAACTATGCAATTAATTTTGAAGGAAGTAATTTATCAAGCGGAATTTATTTTTATTCGTTGAATGCAAAATCTCTATCCGGAGGAAAAGAATTTCATTCAATTAGAAAAATGATTTTGCTAAAGTAGTTTGACTAAAGAAATACTCCCCGAATCTTTAACGATTAGGGGAGTATTTTTTATTTTAGAATGGGAGATCTGAATCCTGTTCAGGAGGCATAGGCATGTTTTCTTCTTCGAAAGGAGCCTGTTGACCACCAACTGCTTCTACCTTCCAAGCCTTTACATCGGTATACCATTTTGTATTATACTCTCTGCTCTCGACATCGAAAGAAATATTAAGCGTATTCCCCGGTACTAATATTGAGGGGTTCACTTTGTCACCCCAAATTGATATACAAACTTTTTTGGGGTATTGCCCGTCGGTCTCGACAATTATATCCTGTTTTTTCCATGGTCCATTTTTACCTTCTCCTGTTTGAAGCGGAAGAAGCTGAACTAGTTTTGCTGTTAGCTGCATTTACTCTGCCTTATTATATTTTAATGTGAATTTATTTTTCTATGACAAATATATTAAATCCTGTAATAATAAATCTCATCTTACTTGAATATCCTCACACATATTTGTATTTTTAAACTCATAATATTAATGTGATACTTTGAGAACAGAAAAAGACAGTATAGGAACTATTGAAATTGAGGATGATGCCTTATTCGGCATTCATAGCTTGCGTGCAAAGAATAACTTCCCTCTTAGCGGTGAACTAATTAATCCGCACCTAATTATGTACTATCTACTTATTAAACAAGCCTGTCTTATTGCCAACTATAAAATTAACCAAATAGATAAAGTTATATACGATTCTGCATTGCTGGCTATTTCTGAACTCGTGAAACTAACCGATAATATGATTAAAGATCATAACCCTGAAATATATAGTCACATCATAGTTGACCCATATCAAGGGGGCGCCGGTACTTCGCTGAATATGAACATTAATGAAGTGATAACAAACCTTGCACTGGCTCATAGCGGTCATAAACCCGGTAATTACGAAATTATTCATCCAATTGATGATGTTAATAAGAATCAATCAACGAACGATACTTACCCTACTGCTTTTAAAGCTGCAGCATTAGTCTTGCTTTCACAGTTAGAAAAATCATTCTCAGCTTTACAGAATACTTTACAAAAGAAGGAAACTGAGTTTCGCAGTGTACTAAAGCTCGGACGAACTCAATTGCAGGACGCTGTACCGATGACACTTGGTCAGGAATTCGGAGCCTATGCACAAGCAATATCTCGTGATAGATGGAGATTCTATAATTCGCAGGAACGGTTACGAACAGTTAATTTAGGCGGAACAGCAATTGGGAATTCAGCATCTGCCAACAACGCTTTTTTGAATGCGGTATATCCGGAACTACGCGCTGTTACTAATTTACCTTTAGCCAAAGCTGAGGACTTAATTGATGGTACTCAGAATTTGGATGTAGTTGTTGAGGTTCATGCAGTAATTAAAGCTGGTGCAATTACCGTACAGAAAATATGCAACGATTTAAGATTACTTTCATCAGGTCCTTACGGTGGATTAGCAGAGATTAACCTTCCCACGATGCAGGCGGGGTCATCAATAATGCCCGGTAAAGTTAATCCGGTTATCTTAGAAAATACAATTCAAATATGTGAGATGGTAAAAGGTCATGATGTTATGATTTCGAATCTAATTTCACAAGGGAATTTAGAACTCCAGCAATACATGCCGATGATTGCGCACTTGTTTCTAAAGACTGAGACTTTACTCAATGAGTGTGTAATTAATTTATCAACAAAATGCATAGAGGATATTACTGCAAATGAAACTAACTGCATGATGCACCTGAATAAGTCAACTGCAATAAGTGCTTTATTAATTCCACAGTTCGGTTATGATAAAATATCCTCGATAGTTAAAGATTATGATTCATCTAAATCAGATTTCGTTTCGCACGCTGCAAAATGTTTAGATATCAGTAAAGATGAAATATTAATAATTGTAAAATCTGAATTTGGTATTGATAGTGAGTAGCATTCCAAAATCTGAGCGAAAGCATATAGTTTTTATCGGCAAAAGAAATGCCGGTAAATCATCATTGGTAAACGCATTTGCTAATCAGGAATTATCTATAGTAAGTGAGATTGCGGGGACCACCACTGACCTAGTTTCAAAATCTATGGAACTGCTCCCGTTTGGCCCCGTTGTTCTTGTGGACACTGCCGGATATGATGATGAAAGTCCTCTTGGAAGTAAAAGAATAGAAAAAACTCGCAAAGCGCTTTCAATGGCTGATTTTGTGCTGCTAATTCTGCCTGCGAATGAAATTCTATCTCTTTTAGATGCAGCTTATATTAAGTTTATAGCAGCAGAAAAACTTCCTTTTTCTATTGTTATTACTAAAACTGATTTACCGGAAAATTCGCTTTTAATAAAGCAATTACAGGAGCATAATTTATCATTCCTTAAAGTAAATATTTTTAGTGCCGAGTCTATTACGATATTGCGTAATACTGTTTCTTCATCAATTCCCAAAGAAGTTGAGAATACATTAGCCGGTGATTTAATTAAGCAAGGGGATGTTGTTGTATTGGTTACGCCAATTGATTTAGGCGCTCCGAAAGGCAGACTAATTCTCCCACAGGTTCAAACCATTAGAGACTCTCTTGATTCAAGTGCAATTACATTGATTGTAAAAGACAAAGAACTTCGTGCAGCATTAGATGTACTTAAATCCCCCCCTGCTTTGGTTATCTGCGATTCGCAGGCAATTATGCGGGTTAATGCAGATGTTCCTCCTGATGTTAAATTGACAACATTCTCTATCCTAATGGCCAGACATAAAGGTGATTTAAGAATATTTATGAAAGGAGTTAAGATAATTGATAAACTACAAAATGGCGATAAAGTATTAATAGCGGAGGCATGCACACATCATGCGCAGGAAGATGACATTGGAAAAATAAAAATTCCCCGCTGGTTAAATAATTATTTAAAGAAAAACTTACAGTTTGAGTTCGCTTCAGGCATGGATTTCCCCGAAAACCTAAATGAGTATAAACTCATTATACATTGCGGAAGTTGTATGCTCACCCGTAAAATGATGCTCTCCAGACTTAAACAAGCGGCATTCCAAAATATACCCATTGTCAACTATGGGATGCTTATATCTTATATTCATGGGGCATTTCCACGTGCAATTGAAATATTCCCTGATGCTTTGGATGAATGGAAGTCCTTAGACTAGTCCGGTTTAAAATAAACTTAAATATTCCCATAATTAGTATTGTAAATTAATTTTTATCCACCTATCTTATGTCTGACATCTTACATAATCTATAATCTACATTTAATAAATGATTATAAATTGATTTTTACTCTAAGTAATAAGGCAAACTGTGAATAAGTATTTTTCATTTTTAGCAACATGCATTCTTGTTATTTCATTACAAGTAAGCGCACAAACTTCTTCAGATACTGTTATAATTCAAACATCATTTGAACAAACAGACACCGCACCCTATTCGACCGGAGCAATCAATGGTAAATATTCTTGGGGAATTACTTCGGGCAATGCAGAAGTACTTGCCGATACAACTGCATTATTTGGCAGTCAAGGTTTGTCAATCAGTTCAAACAATTCTATACTCGCGGTATCTCACAATCCTTATAGCGGAAAAGTAAAAGGTGTTACCGGTTCTGTTTATTTTGACTTCCGAATTAAAATTAACTCTCTTTCCTTAAAAGAATTTACTGTTAATGGATTTGATCAATTTGGAGGAAGTTCAAAAAGAAGTTTCATGATCGATTTTACAATACCTACTAATGATACTGGGAGTGTAAGGATTTGGACAGGGTCGACCAAATACAGAGTAGGCGGTTATAAACTTAATAAATGGATGAGAATATCAGGAAAGGTTTTCTATGACTTATCTACATATCAGGTTGTTCTTAATCAGGGTGCAGTAAATTCGGCAAATTTCAGAGATGCCTATACTCCTACCGCAAGTGGAACAAGACCTGCAAATATAAAGGAATATCATCAATTATTATTTAACTTCGGTGCCGATACTTATTTGGGCACCTGTAATGTGTCAATAGATTCTTTATATGTCGGGAAAAATCCTATCAATGATATTAAGTTTAATGAACCGGTAGTTTATTATACACTCGCGGTAACTCAGCCTGCAGCAGGTACAATTACTCTGACCCCCTCTCAAACCAGTTATATTGCAGGAACTTTAGTCTCGGCAAAATTAACATTACCAATAGGATATAAAAACTATGGGTGGAGTGGCGCAGCTAGCGGAACAGATTCAATTGTATCATTTAATTTAAATTCAAACGCTACTCTAACTGCGAATGTAAGCATCGATTCTATTTCACCTCCAAAACTGTGCACTGTTACCGTAGTACAACCTTCAGTGGGAACAATTACGGTCTCGCCATATTTCCCTACGGGCTATGTAGGAATGAAAGATACTGCTACATTAACTTTACCAGGTGGCTACATTAATATGGGGTGGACAGGTTCACTGGCAGGTAATGAATTAGTTAAAACTTTTATTCTAAGTGGAGATGTAAACATAAGCGCATTAGTATCTTTAGATACGGCAGTCATTCCGGACGGCAAAAGAAAAACTTGTTCTAGCACTGCGGAATTCAAATCAGCACTTACCAACGCGGCCCCGGGGGATACTATTGAACTTACTGACGGTGTTTATAATAATGGCGGGATTACTCTTCTCAAGAGCGGAACGGCACTCAGACCAATACTAATAAGAGCCCAAAATAGAGGCAAGGTTGAGTTGACAGGTGGTTCATATTTTATTTGCCACCAAATTGCGTATGTTACCATCGAAGGTTTTGTTTTCACAAGCACTGATGTTACTGCAATCAAAACCGAGAGTTGTAATCATGTTAGGATTACCCGCAACACATTCAGATTAAATGAAACAACTTCTAGTAAGTGGATACTGATTGGCGGGACATACAACCTTACTGAGCCAATGACTGACCATAATAGAATTGACCATAATCTTTTTGAAGAAAAACACCAACTTGGGAACTACATTTGCATTGATGGATCTCCACAACCAAATTCTAAAATATCGCAATATGATATGATTGACCATAATTATTTTAAGAACATCGGTCCACGCGCTACCAATGAAATGGAAGCAGTAAGAATGGGTGTCAGTTATATGACCCAAACCAGTGCTTTCCTCACCTTTGAATATAACCTTATGGAAAATTGTGACGGCGACCCCGAATTTGTATCTGTAAAAAGTTGTGATAATATAATCAGGAATAATACTTTCATTTCTTCCCAAGGGACAGTATGTTTAAGGGCGGGCAACAGAACATCTGTTTACAATAATTTCTTCTTAGGCAGAGGTAAAGACAGCACCGGCGGTGTGCGGGCATATGGAGATGACCATTTAATTTATAATAATTATTTTGAAGGGTTAAAAGGGTTCAGGTGGGATGCGGCGCTTACTATAACGAATGGTGATGTTGACTCAGGTAGCACCAGTTATTCATCCCATTTCAGACCTAGAAGAATTTCATTCGTCAACAATACTCTTGTAAACAATTTTAGTAATTTCGATTTTGGATACACCAACTCAGGGAATTATGGGAAACCGCCTTCAGATATAACCATTGCCAACAATATCGTTGTTCCTCAAAATAACCAAGTGATTATTTACAACACTGCCCCGTTAAACTCTTACTGGAAGAATAATATTATTTATTTAGGACAGTCCGCAACGCTAGGAATTGCACTCCCCTATTCACAGGCAAGAAACATTGACCCAAAACTTGTGCAAGTCGACAGTATTTGGCGCCTCTCCGCAAATAGTCCAGCCATCGATTCATCAGAATTTTATTCTTTTGTGATTAATGATGTAGACGGGCAAACAAGAATTGGCACTAATGATATAGGCGCTGATGAGTATTCATCATCAACTATAATTAATCGACCACTAACTCCTTCTGATGTCGGGCCCAACAGTTCCGATATGGTTTCCTCCATTAATGAGAATAACAATTTATCCGAAAAAAAGAATTGCCATTTAATCCGGAATTACCCTAATCCATTTAATCCAAGTACAAAAATCAATTATGTTGTTGGGATTAATGAGCATGTTAAAATAACTGTTTTCAACTCACTTGGTCAGTCAGTGAGAACATTAAAAGATGATTATCAAACAAGAGGTGTTTACCAGATTAACTTTAATGCAGCAAATCTCCCTTCAGGAATTTACATTGTTCAGTTAATGACATCTTCAGGAATTGATTCACAAAAGATATTACTGATAAAATAGTTTTTTGTTTATTGGCTTAGAGAAATCTAGGCCAATATTTTTTTCAGTAAATTCATAAGTTCATTAGGCTTAAACGGTTTAGAGATATAATAGTCCAAACCTTCTTTTAAGAATTCAGTCTTATCACTTTCCATCGCAAAAGCTGTCAAGGCAATTACGGGCACCTCAGCATAACCGGGGAACTCCCTTATAAGTTTTGTGAGAGTAATTCCATCCATTTCCCGGCCTAAATTAATGTCCATCAGGATACAATCATATTTTTTTAGTTTTACAGCGCTTAATGCTTGCTTAGAATTAACTGCTATTGTTAACTTAAAACTATCGCTTACCACCATATTCACATATTGCTGCGATACAAAATCATCCTCAACATATAATATATGAGGAATCTCTCCGGCGTTAACAGACTCGGCTATTATTACAGGAGTTGATTCTTCAACCGGTTTATTTATGAATCCGTCAATTGCTTTATTAAATGGTAAAGAAACTATAAATGTGGAGCCTTTCCCAACAATGCTTTCCATTAGAAGAGTTCCTCCTAATATTTCAGTAAACCGCTTTGAAATTGATAGACCTAATCCGGTCCCTTCGAAACTTCTTCCCAGTCCTTCGCTTGCTTGCCTGAACTCATGCCAGATTACATCAGCTTTTTCAGCAGGGATACCACATCCTGTATCTATAACTTCAATTTTGATTTCATTTCCCAAGACAGTTGTTTTAACCTCAACAATCCCCTCTTCCGTAAATTTTACTGCATTATTAACTAAATTATTTAGAATACTATTCAGTAAACCTGAGTCAATATTTAAGGTTATTTCTGAATGTGAATAATTCGACATTAACTTCAACCCTTTGAGTTCTGCTGTCTTCGAAAATACATTCACTACATCTTCTATAACAGGGACAATATTTTCTATTTTATTGTTAGGAATAATTTTATCTGATTCAAGTTTTGAAAATGTTAGAATCAGGTTAAGAGTTTCAAGCAGCCTAATACCGCTTGAATGAATAGTATCCGCCATTCCGGAAAGATGAGTATTGTCTGATATTTGGTCGGATAACAGTTCCGAGAATCCGAGTATTCCAATTAATGGCGTGCGTAATTCATGGCTCATATTAGCAAAAAAACTTGATTTTGCTTTATTCATTTCTTCAGCTTTAATTTTAGCTAAAATAACTTCCCCTTGTGCTGCTTTTTCTTCAGTAATGTCATGAATTATCCCAAACAGAGTATTGTTCTCGATGTCATATTCAGCCAAAGAATGAATATCTCTAATAAGTCCGTCGCTAACTCTCTTTATCTTAAATTCAAGGTCGTATGGTTTACCGTGCTTAACTAAATCTGTTATTGCTTTATCCATATATCCACGATATTCCTCAAGAGGGACCATCATAACGTGTTCCATTCCTCCGTCAAAATCTTTATCAAATCCATAGATTCGCTTCGAACCGTCAGATGCATGAAACACCTTATTATTTAAGTCCAAACGCCAGTGCCCAATATTTGCAATGCTTTCGCTTCTCTTGAAGTTAGATTCACTTTCAATAATTTTCTGAGTAATCATTTTCTTTTCAGCGATGTTCCAGGCAAGTTCAGCGAACTCTGCGACTAAAGAAATATCTTCTGTCCTATAATTCTCCTCTTTATTCCCAACACCAAGTATCGCAACTATGTTTTGCCCTCTGAATATCGGGACAACCAACTGCCTATGTACTTCGGCATGTCCCGGGGGCAAACCTTTTTTTGTTTCTAAATTCTTGTAATCATTGTGAATTATGGCTTTGCGTTCGCGCACGCAGTCAGCCCATACACCCGCCATATCCAGATTGTAATGCTGACCTTTTCCTGCGGCCGTGCAAAAATATTTTGTTGTTGCCGTTGACCACGCCTGAAGACATAATGTTTTCTGATCTTCCTCCAGTGTATGATAAAAACCAATCTTACTGTCGGTAATGTCGCATACATAATCTAGAGTTTCAATAAATAATTCCTCAAGATTATGGTCCGCAGCAAATCTCATTAGATGCAGTCTGGCATTGGTCAAGTCTTCAACTTTCTTTTTTTCGGTGATATCCGTTAATACCCCGATAACGCCGCTTGAATTAGTGTAGTCAAAATATTCACTGTTGATACTGCCATAAAAAGAGGTGCCATCTTTGTGGACCATTTTTAGTGCATAGTTTTTAATTCCTTGTTTTTCAATATTGCTTTTATGAAATAATTGAACAGCCTCTTGTCTTTTTGTTTTATGGACAAGTTCAAAAAAATTAGCCCCAATTACTTCAACCTCTCTGTATCCGAATATTCTTTCAATTGACTTAGATAAATAAGTGATTTGTCCGGTCAACTCAACAATAAATATCAAACTTCCTATTTGCTCGGAAATGCACTTAAACTTTGCCTGGTTTTCAATTAGTGCTTCTTGAGCCAATTTCTTTTCAGTAATGTCCTGGAAGGTTATAGCGAATCTTCCTTTTGTAGAAGAAAACACATTAAGAGATAAATGTTTTTCTACTTGGGGTATATATAATTCGTAATTTTTAGGTATACCGGTTTCGGATACTTCAATAATTTCCTCAATGTCAGATGGCAGAAAATAATTCGCCAGCCTGGAAATCGGTACTCCGGCAATATTTTCTTTTTGCACATTGAACAGTACTTCAAATTTATCGTTTACATCAATTATTTTATAATCATGAACATTTCCGAGGCTATCATAAATAATTTCATAATCAGCAAAACCCTCCGACATCGAATCATATAGATTTTGAAAACGATTCCTGCTTTTCTCAAGAGTCAATTTCATTCTCTCAGCCTCAGTTTTATCTGAAAGGATAATCAGTATTCCTGATAAATTATTATCATCTCCCTTTAATACACTTATACTTCCTGAAACTAGAGCTAAAGAACCGTCGCTATTATGCAGCGCATAATTATCAGCAAAGACAAAAGTTTTTTGAGATGATAAAACATTTTCAAAACACAGCCTAAATGAAAATTTATCGTTTGTTAAAGAGACAAGGTTTATCAAATCATTGATGTTCCCGGCTTCAAATTCACTTACCCCCTTCCGGAGTAATTGTTCCGCACTGTTGTTAAAAGTTCTTACAATTCCATTCATGTCAAATGTAATTACGGCATCCTCCATATTAGTAAGGATATTTTTTAACTCTTGATGCTCTATACTAGCGGCAACACTTTCGAGATAAAGTGTTTTATATATTTGCTTCTGCCTTGTTGCTTTGTAAAGCACTAACATTCCGCCAATTATGATTAGGAATGCTAATGTAGAAGAACCTTCATATATTAAGTTTGAATAAAACGACCCATTAATTTCAGATAAATCGATTTTGTTTACTAAAATCCAATTCGTGTTTTTTATATTATCAAAATTATACAGGCAGTTAATACCTCTATAATCCTTACCCACATACGCATATTTTTCATTGTGTTTTGCAAGTGAATTGTATTCCGTTAATAGCGATGCATATTCCGAATTATTTAGTTTACTTTTATCAGTAAATTTTAGAGGTGATAGAATGAGCGGGTGATTATCCTCATATTTTAAGAGAAACGATTCATCTGAATTATACTCACCGGCTAATGATCCTAGCAATTTCCCTATTGCATTCTTAACATCAGCCATGGGTATTACATATCCGAATTGGCGTCCGTTAATTTCGCAGGGAGCAATGAATGAAACTATATATGAACTATCATCAGCGATACTTATCTCAGGATGAGTACCGCTTCCTGAGTAATGGTTGATTAAATTTTTGATTATTGATTGATACTTATTATTACTTTTATTATCTGTTCCTAAAAGTATATTCCCTTTAATATCAGTTAGGGATACATTATCGGCAGTCATATCGGCACCTGCTCTTTGCAATCTTTTGAGCAGTAAGTTTTTAACAGTATCAGCATTCTCATTCTGAAATGATGACAAGAGTTGCTTTGTTCGATCAGAGGTAAGAAAAGTTTTTATTTCAGACATCTCTTCATCGACCCAGTCAGAGAGTCTTTCATTCTTAAGATGTGCAAATGATTTTAATATTTTATTTGACTGTGTTTTGTGCTCTTCTATTCCCGGGAAAAGTCGAATAAAAAGAAAAGCCATAATCCATAAGGTGGAAAATATTCCATATAGTACAAATACTTTTTTATAGTTTCCGGCAGAACCGCTTTCAATCATAATGCTAGAGTTTCTATGATGATGATTAAGTGAGCTATTATTTATGTATCTATAATAAATACAGAGATTGATTGGATAGATAATAAAGAATAATATTATCC
>CAIWTC010000565.1 GCA_903915485.1 uncultured Ignavibacteriales bacterium
AATGATATAGGCTTCCAATTTCATCGGAGCGGTCAGAAGTTACTACTGTGGAAATATCGCCCTCTGAAAGTTTTGAAATGCTTTCGACTGAGTGCTTGAGGTCAACCATTATTTTTTTGTTGATAAAAAACATTGAAGCGATGAAAGTAAAAGCAATTGCAGCAAGTGAAAGGCAAATGCCAAGTATACGCTGATCCGCTAGATTTGTGTAGTAATCACTTAAAGAGTATCGAACGCTTACTGTTGCAAGAGCTTCGCCGGTTTTTGTGTTGTGGCAATTTGAGCAGGATTCATCCGCAACTATTGGGGTAACTGTCCTTACTACAGGAGTTTTATTGAAATCCTCAGCAAAAGACAATTGTTTTTGTGACTGCAGTACTTCTTTTTCGGTTTTATCCATTGAATCTTCTTCACCACTCCTAATAATATTTGCTGGAATGACGCGCAAGTCAGCTAAGTTTTGCAAATCCTTAGTATGTTTAATAAACGGTGCAACATCGGTTGCGCCTTGTGACATTGCATAGGTTAAAGATTTGACTGTCAAATTTGCAATGTTAATTGCAGATTCGTTTGCCTTCGATAAATTTACTGAGGCTTCATGACTAAGTAACAGGAATATCATTATACTTAATGAAATTACAAGAGTCCCCGAAACAATGATACCGATTTTCTTAATAATAGATAACTGCATAATCTTTAATTCTTTTATTGTGATTACACTATTATCGAAAAATCCTTCTCAACTGTTTAATAAAACACAAATCGAGAAGGATTTTGATAAATTCTTAAGAAAAAATCGGACTATTTCATTAAAATCCTGATATTTTCAGATCTGCTCCAAGTTTAATCCAACGACCCGGTAGTCTTAGCGAGGAAAAATCGAAATTACTATGGTTCAGGAGGTTAGTTATTTCCAAGTTGAATAAAAGTTGGTTGTATGGGTAAGTAAGCTTCATATCAGAATCGACATAACTTTTCATATTATATCTGTCTTGATATCTAAGCAGCCAGCTAAATTGACTTTGGGAAATGAAATTGTGGACAAGCGTAACAAGGAATTGTCTCTTAGAATGGTCGAGAAGATATTTGGAAATATAGTTTATGTTTTTGTCAAGCGACTCCAAATAGTTAAACCCGAATGAAAGTTTCTTGATAGCCAGATTGTTATCTGCTGCAGGGGTTATGCTGATTTCAAATTCAATTCCTCTTGTTCTTAACTTCAAAAGGTTGTTTGCGTTCCACTTTACTTGAGATGTGGACTCCTTTGTCCAGTCAATGAGATTGCTGCCTTCTCTATTAAAGAAAGAAAGCTGTGAAGAAATTTGTTCGGCATTATATTTCATCCCCAATTCGTATGAAACAATTTCCTCAGCCCTCAATGAGCTATTGCCTAATTGCGAAGGGCTGCTGTAATAAAGTTCAGTAAAAGTTGGTAGGCGGAATGATTTTCCAAAACTGCCGAACCCCGACAAATTCTCATCAATCTTATAGCTTAAATCTACTCCGGGAATGAATTTCCAACCGAATCCGGAATAGTTATAGGCGAACCCGCTGAGAATTAATTTCGTTTGCTTATCAGGAGCAAGTACAAAATTAGTGGATAGCCCTGCTGTTCTCCGGTAATGATTCCCTAAGTTATTACTTGCAATATTGTCTAGCGATAATTCAGAAGAGAGTGAAAGTCTGTTCTCCCCAAAACGAATTAATCCCGAAAGTTCAAAGTTTAGAGTATTCGTCCTATGAATATTTGAATAAAAAGTTGGGTTTGAAAAATCCAATAAGTAGTGATCGTAATTTTTCCTCCACGAAATTTTTGGAGAGATCAGAATTTCCTGCAATTCAAAATTTGAGGAAGATGCGAGGAACATAGTTTTCAACTGTTCCCATTGGTTCTTAAATGTTGGTGAATAAAATCCATTTGCGCCAAACGATTTGTCAGAGTATCCAAAAATAAGTCCGGTATTGCCATGATCGAAGGCGTAATCGTTGTTATAGAACAACTGTGATGACTTGAAGTCAGTGTGGGCAATGTAACCATCTGATTTCGATTTGGAATAGGAAATATTCTGTGATAGATTTCCGGTGGAAAGACCTAAATCTGTTTCAAGTCTGTA
>CAIWTC010000566.1 GCA_903915485.1 uncultured Ignavibacteriales bacterium
TTTTTAATAAAATTCATAATAATTACTCTTTGCTATATAAAAGAAACCCCGCATGGATAGCGGGGTATGTTATGAAAACTTAAATTGCGATAAATCTTACCAACTGTAGCGAGTGCTTAGTCCAACAATAGAATCATTGTAGTATGGACCTAGATTCGGCATTTTTGTGTTTTTGATGTATCGAGCAGAGAACTGGACGCTGAAATTATTCATTATTAAGTACTGAGCAACGAAACTTAAGCCTATGCGTTCAAAATCTCCAAAAGATGGGTCAAATGTCCCATTTAGACTTAGTTTATCATTTAAAAGTATGTATTTAACACCAATTGAAAGTGAACTGTAATTTAATTGATCACTATTACTTGAGTCTGTTTTAACTAAAGAATGATTTAAATTAACTGCGAAGGATGATTGCAGTTTGTCATCCCAATTTGTTGATGTACCTAAATTAACCGAGTAGTTATTGGCATCTAGGTTACGAAAACTTTTATCATCTCTTTCCGAAACTGAATATCCCAATGATACTTGATGATGTTTAATAAAATTAAAATCATAAGATGTTTGAATGAATATTCTTGAAGTGCCGTCATTGATCTTAAAGATAGAGGAAGTATCGTCATTAGTGTTATTGTTAAGCATATAGCTTATAAGAAAGTTAGGTAAATTAGAGCGGGGAAAGAATGATATAGACCCCGAATAACTCTCATATTTATTCGTATTTCTTCCTGTATTCTGCAAATTGTCATGCAGAAGTTCATACCCTGCAGACACAAAAAGTTTATTCTCTAATAGACGAACTCTATCAGTAAGATTAATTCCGGCAATATTTGTTCTAACATACGAATTTGTAAATGATGCAAAATCATTGCCTCGATAAATGTACCCTCCCTTAAAATAATTTGCCCCCAAATTTAAGGCTAACGCACCTTCAACTGAAGCAGTAGAAAATTTTTCAGGATTAAGAGGTTTCAAAAATTGATTAATTGTCATAAATTTTTCCCCGAATGTTTTAAACTTCATATAACGATCAATAATGACACTATCAACATTAGCATCTTTTAGAAATGATCTGAAAGATGCATCATCTATGTTTCCTCCAGAAATATCGGTATTAATAATACTCATCGCTGCTTGGCCGGTAAATAAAATCTTTTGGTCAAACATACCGATTAATATATCTGTACCTAAAACTAAATTCTCCTGAGGATGAACTCCAAAGTCAATTGAATTAGGATCATCTGCAGAGTGCATATAAGTAAAGCCTAACTGAAAGTTTTCACCTTTACCAAAAGAAGGCCTAATAGCAAATACATTGCGAGAATAAGTTCCAAAATCACTAACTAAAGCTTTAGGAGCTCCAAATTTAGCCGAATCAATAGATATTACATTTGGACTTAAAGTAATAGAATCCCCTGTTTGATACTTAGTAATTATCTTCCCCAATTCAACGCCTTTATTTATCTGTCCATAACTTGCAGTAACATTTAAAAACCCAAGACTGATTCCTCCTGTTACACCTCTAATTCGCTTCCCAGATACAATTAATGACGGATAGTTTGGTGTATGGTCACCTACATTAAGGGAGAGCCAATCTGAGGCTACATTTAATGTGAATCTGTCATATGGTTGAAGAAATTTTTTCTCTTCTGATGTCATATAAACCTGAGCATTCATTTCCCAGTTTTTATAAGAACCATCAATTCCCAAGTTAAGATTATTATACCAAGTAGTTCTATTGCCGACATTTTCGTTCCTCCCTTCAGCACTTACATTTCCTCTATGTGTGAAAGTAGCAGCAGCTTCTTCCGCCATTCGGTCGCTCGCAAGCTTAAAGTTGTTGATGGCTGTATGATAAAGTTGCTTAGAATTATCATAAAGTTCAACTTTTATACTATGATTACCAAAGGAGAATTTTTTTGGAAAATTATCTGCATAAAAAAGTAGAAGGTCTTCCGCAAATACAACATATGAAGTTACATCAACATCATCAATGTAAATTTTAGTTGCAGCTTTGTTAACTTCATTTGATGCACGGAGCAAAGATATGGATACAAAGAAGTCACTTTCACCGATTACCTTACCCTTTTCAGGAGAAAGAAAAACTGCTTCTTTATCTTTAGGGGAAGAGGGGAGAACTCGTATCTGTAGTGGCTGACTTTTGTCTGGTGCGCCGATTGGATAGCTCTCTAATGTGCCGTTAGCCAAAGTTAGAGAGAAATAAACTTCCAAATATGGAGTTGAAACTTTTGATGCAGGAATTGTATATTCTGCTACTGAACCGTTCATCCTCATCTCGCCTTGCTTAAATTCCGATTCACCAAATGCTCGGTAGTAAGCGTACGCTTTGGAAGCGCTTACAGATTGATAGAGTTGAAGTGAGAGGGAATAGTCTTCCCCTTCTTTCGCATCAGTTGTGGTAAGGTTCATCACTGTAGAACTAGCCTGTGCAAATGTTTTTACCTGGAAAGTTCCGGTGAAGATTAGTAAAAAGAAAAATGTAGTTATCACATTCCTCAACATATATTTACTCCGAAATGCTGAATAAAAAA
>CAIWTC010000567.1 GCA_903915485.1 uncultured Ignavibacteriales bacterium
GCATAACCTTTTTGGGGCTGTTGAGCATGGTTTCGCCTAAAGGAAGTTTGTCAAGACACTGACGAACTATCTTTGCACTTTCGCGGCATTCATCAGCACGGACAAAATATCTGGCGAGGCAATCTCCCTCATTAAAAACCGGAATGTCAAAAACCATTTCATTATAAAAAAGAAAAGGTGTAGCTCTACTTAAATCAAAATCAACCCCGCTTCCTCTTAAACTTGGGCCTGTTAAACCGAGGTCAAGAGCATCAGGTCCTGTTATAACACCAACACCTTCAAGACGCTGAACAAATATTCTGTTGCCGTTAAGGAGTGATTCCATCTCCAGCAGTTTTTCTTCGAACTGACTGATAAAATCTTTGGTCTTAGCAATTGCTTCTGAACTTAAGTCGGCAGCAACTCCACCGATTCTAGTATAACTTGTTGTAAATCTTGCACCGCAAATGATGTCATATAAATCAAGAATTTTTTCTCTTTCGCGAAGTGCCCAAAGGAAAACCGTCAATGCACCTACATCCATGGCAAGCGCTCCAATAGCCACTAAGTGTGAGCCTATTCTTGCAAGTTCGCACATCATCATTCTGATATACTGCGCGCGTTTTGGTGCTTCGATTCCTAATAGTTTCTCAACTGCTAATGCATAAGCGACATTATTGGCAGGAGGTGAAATATAATCAAGCCTGTCTGTATGAGGAATAAATTCCATATAAGAAACATTCTCAGCAAGTTTTTCATACCCGCGATGCAGGTATCCGAGTTCCGGAACACAGGCAATAACAGTTTCACCGTCAAGTCTAAGGACTAATCGCAAAACTCCGTGGGTTGCAGGGTGCTGCGGACCCATATTGAGAATCATTTCATTATCTAAAGCATCTTCGAATGTTACATCCACATCCATAGCCATGAGTGCTTCTATAATTTTTGGATGAACATCTTCTTTATTAATTTTTTCCATATTCGTATTATTTCTTAGGTAATGTCAATGCGCCCGGAATTCCCATCAAAGGATACTCTTTGCGCAACGGATAATATTCAAACTCTTCAGGCATATACATTCGTCTTAAATCGGGGTGATTAAGAAAAGTTATTCCGAACATATCGTAAACTTCCCTCTCTGCCCAATTTGCCGAACGCCAAACCTTTGTAACGGTTTCTATCGAATTATCTTTATCATCAACATCAGCCATCAACCTGACTCTGAAATTTGATATTAATGAAAACAACTGATAAACTACTGAGAAACGGTTTTTAGTTCTTCCCCAGTCAACTGCAGTTAAATCTTCCAGGAGTTTAAACTGAAGGCTTTCGTGTGATTTACACAATTCACAAACTTCAACAATATTTTCTCTTCTTATCTTAATAGTGAAATCATCGCGGAAATCTGAAGTTTCAATAACTGAACCCGGGATTAATTCATTAAGAATAACCAAAATTTGTTCTTTTACTTCCATATTCATCAAGCCTTAATTTTAGGTAAGTCTTGGAAATCTCTTGCCTTTGATTCTCTGATGATAGTTTGAATTTCCATCAAAGCATTCAGAAGATTTTCAGGACGAGGAGGACAACCAGCCGCGTAAACATCTACAGGCAGAAATTGGTCTATTCCCTGAACAACAGAGTAAGTGCGGTACATTCCGCCGGTTGAAGTGCATGCTCCCATTGCGATAACCCATTTAGGGTCAGGCATCTGGTCATAAATCTTTTTAACGATATGTGCCATTTTATAAGTAACTGTGCCCGCAACAATCATAAGGTCGCATTGACGGGGAGTGAATCGCATGACCTCAGAACCGAATCTTGCAATATCATACTTAGGGTCACCCGAAGCCATCATTTCAATAGCACAGCAAGAAATACCCATTGGCATCGGCCAAACAGAACTGTTTCTTGCCCATCCGGTGATTGCGTCGATCGTGGTTGTTAAAAATCCGTCTTTTAGTAATTTAGCTTCTAATCCCATTTGAAGCCGCCTTTTTTATATGCATAAAGAAATCCTATTTCAAATACTACAAGGAAAACAAACATTGCCCAAAAGGCTGTATATCCAATTTGAGAAAATAATTTCTTAAACTGAACCGCCCATGGGTAAACAAAAATAACTTCTAAATCAAAAATAATAAACAGCATCGCTACCAAATAATATTTGATAGAGACTCTCTCGTGAGTAGTTCCAACCGGTTCGACGCCGCTTTCATAAGTAGATTGCTTCTCAGGATTCGGGCGCTGAGGCCCAAAAAGAGTAGAAGAATAAACTAATGCTATTGCTATTATTGCCGCAAACCCGAAAACAAAGAATATCGGGATATATGATTCAATCATTTGCCTTTTCCAAAAAAATTTAAGCTTTAATTTAGAAGAATTATAGCTTTTTTACAATTAAAATCGATTCTAATTTAATAGATAAACGAATTTATTTTCAATTTAGTTCAAATGTAAGCTGAAATAGATATTTTACTGAAACTCAATTTGACCATTTAATAATAGTTTGACATAAGAATTAGCCGGCTTTTCATCTTATAAAAATAAATGAACTCCGATCTGACTTGTACCTAAGTACTTTTCTTCATAAATTAGCACTATGAAAAATAATAATCTCATAAAAAGATTAGCCTTTGCTTTGCTGTTCATCATCGGGACAAGTTTCTTTTATTCCGAAGTAATGGAAATTACTGCCCAGTTAAGTGAGAACAATCATTTTCATATCATATGTCAGGTTGCTTCAAGAAGCACACACACCCAAGTATCTCCTCTAAGTCAAAAAATATCTTCTCGAACTAGTGACTTGTTCTTTGCCAATAATTTTTGCCCGTTATTGACTGAGAATATCTGCCAAGATATCAAGAACATCACAGTAAATTCACAGAAACCAAAAGATTTGTACTTAGAATTCAATTCTCTTTTGATTTAATCATTCCATCATATTATCACCTTATAATCTAACTCAAAAAGTTAATCCTATCTGATTAAACTTTTTTGCGTACAAGATTCTTTTATAAATAAATTTTAAACAATAAAATTATAAATACCGAGGAGGTTTTTATGTTATGCCCATTATGCAATGTGGACTTGTTAATTGCTGACAAGCAAGGAATTGAAATTGATTACTGCCCTAAGTGCCGTGGAATATGGTTAGACCGCGGTGAATTGGAAAAGATTGTCGAGAGAAGTTCGGGTTCAAGCGCACAGCCTGCTTATAGCTCTGTTTCCGAAGGTCGTCACAGAGAACATCATTCAGACCATGATTACGATAAACACAAATACTATGACAACAATAATGAGGACCATAATAAATACTATGGTGAAAATAGAAATAAGAAAAAATCATTTTTTAGTGATTTTCTAGATTTATAGATAAGACAATATTATATCATCCATGTGCAAAATGGATTCAGCGGCTCCGCAGATTTAAGTTTTTTCTGCGGGGCTGTTTTTTTATACTCAAAGCCTTGATATGTGACTCCCCTTTCTCAACAAGTGAATAATCTCGTTTTTAATTTCGAAGTATCTTTTCTATTTTATGTATAGAAATTAAATATTTAGCCCTTAAGCTGACTTTCTTCAGATTATCAGGGATTAAAAACAAATATTCAAGCTAGTGTTCTAAATTATTAACTAAATTTTTCATCATTTAAGTTGGTTTTAGCTTTATGAAATTCATTTACAAATACAGTTTATTGGTATTCACTATTCACATTTCACTTTATACGGGATGTACTTCGCCTGTAAAAAACATATCAGCTCTCGAGATAAAAAGACACATCTATACTCTTGCAGATGATTCAACTAAAGGTAGAATGACAGGAAGTCCGGAGTCCAAGAAATGTGCTGATTACATCAAATCAGAGTTTATTAAATCAGGACTTCAGCCCGGAGCTAACGGAGATTTTTTCCAAAGCTATCCATTTGCTTCAGGAGTTGAACTAGGTCATGACAACTCACTGAATATCAAATTTGGCAGTGATGATGCTGCATTTGAACTTAATAAAGATTATGTAACTGTTCCCTTCTCGGGAACTTGCTCTGTTTCCGCCCCTGTAGTATTTGCAGGTTACGGGATAACTGCAAAGAAATTAAAATATGATGACTATGACAGCATTGATGTAAAGGGAAAAGTTGTAATTGTTTTCAAGTATCATCCCGAAATGGATAATCCTCACTCCGAGTTTGATGATTTTAGTGCAATTAGAAGCAAAGCATCAACCGCAAAAGAAAAAGGAGCGTTAGGTATTATCTTTGTAAATCCAAAAATCAAAGGTGACGAAGATAAACTTACTCCGTTTCAATATGATAGAGCACCTTTAATGAAAGATATTGGAATTATTCAAATTAAAAGAGATGCATTGAAGAGCATATTAAATAAGAGCGGTAATCTTTCTCTTGATTTGGATTCACTTCAAAAAACCATTTCCACAACTCTTAAGCCACACTCTTTTGAAGTTAACAGTCTCAGCGTAATACTGAAAACTGAAGTGAACCTTATGGAATCAACCGGTATTAATGTTGTCGGATTGCTTCCGGGAAATGACGCTAAGTTGAAAGATGAGTATTTAGTAATCGGTGCACACTATGACCATTTAGGAATGGGCGGCGATGGCTCCTTATATAGAGGTACAGAAAAATTAGTTCACAACGGCGCAGACGACAACGCCTCAGGTACTGCAGGGGTGATTGAGTTAGCAAGCAAATTTGCTTCTATCCGCGAGTCACTCAAACGCTCAGTTATATTTGTAACATTCTCCGGTGAAGAACTTGGGTTGTTAGGTTCTTCATACTTTGCAGGAAATCCAACCGTATCATCTGATAAAATTGTTTCAATGATTAACCTGGATATGATTGGTCGACTTAAAGAAGATACTACGCTAATTATTTATGGAACCGGAACTTCTTCTGTTTGGAAAAAATTAATTGATAGTTTGAATACCCCATATAAATTTGTAATAACAAAAAATGATGAAGGATTCGGCCCAAGCGACCACTCTTCATTCTACGCCAAGAACATGCCGGTACTTTTCTTCTTTACAGGAACTCATCCTGACTATCACAGACCTTCTGATGATGCCGATAAAATAAACTATCCCGGTGAAGAAAAAATCCTAAACCTCGTCGCTGACATTTCCAAAAGCGTACTTACAAATACGAGCAAGCCTGATTATATCAATGTACCAAGGAAGCAAGGCGAGCGCTCAGGCGGTTGGAAAGTTTATGTCGGCACCGTACCTGATTACGCTTACACTGGTGAAGGATTAAAAATAACCGGTGCAAGCGAAGGAAGTCCGGCTAAAAAAGCAGGCCTTACAGGCGGAGATATAATTTTACAATTTGGCGAAAAGAAAATTAACACGATATATGATTATGTTGCAGCACTAAGAGAATATGTGCCCGGTGATGTAGTAACACTTAAAGTCAAACGCGGTAATGAAACAATTACTTGCAAAGTGGAATTGATGGCAAAATAATTTTAGCCGTCTTATTTAATAGAAATATCAATTGGAAATATTATGATTCGTCCTGCGGTCAGAACTGAAAACATTACATATGCAGTAAGAGATATTGTTGTCCTTGCAAATCAAGTTGCAAAGAGCGGCAAGGAAATGCTTTATCTTAATATCGGTGACCCTAACCTTTATGACTTCGAACCGCCAAAACATCTTATCGAGGCGACTCATCAAGCAATGCTTAAAAATTTGAATGGCTATGCTCCATCTTCCGGAATCGCCGAAGCAACAAAAGCAGTTGAAGCAGAGGCCAACCGCAAAGGGATTGATAATATTCATGATATTTTTATCACCACAGGTGCTAGTGAAGCAATTGAAATTTGTTTAACAGCATTATTGAATGAAGGCGAGAATGTCCTTTCCCCTACTCCGGGATACCCGCTCTATACTGCCATATCATCCAAACTTCAAGCGTTTGAAAACCCTTATTACCTGGATGAAGCTAACGGGTGGCAGCCTGATATCGAAGATATAAAATCAAAGATTAATTCTAAAACCCGTGGAATAATTTTAATAAATCCAAACAACCCGACAGGTTCACTTTATTCAAAAAAAATATTGCTGGAAATTATTGATGTTGCACTTGAACACAATCTGCTGATTTTTGCTGATGAGATTTATGACAAACTTTTGCTCGATGGTGGAGAACATATTTCTATTGCTGCTCTTAACAAAGATGTATCTTGCGTAACATTCGGCGGTCTTTCAAAAAATTATTTTGTCCCCGGGTTCAGAATCGGTTGGGGAATTGTTAGCGGAATTCAGCAAAACCTTAAAGACTACATCGAAGCAATAAACAAAATTCTGCGCGCAAGACTATCAGCAAACCACCCAGAGCAGTACGGTATCAAACCGGCACTCGAGGGAAATCAAGTACACCTGGATATCGCAAAAGAAAAACTGACTAGAAGAAGAGATTTGACAGTATCAGCATTGAATGCTATTGACGGTATATCTTGTGTGAAACCTGAAGGGGCATTTTACGCTTTCCCGAAAATCGAAATAGATATTCCCGATGCAGAATTTGTTACTGGATTGATAAAAGAAACCGGCGTAGTTGTAGTTCCGGGCAGTGGATTTGGGCAAGTTCCTGGAACTAAGCATTTCAGAATTGTTTTTTTACCGAATGAGGAAATTTTAGGTAAGGCATATTCAAAGATTGCTGAATATCTACATAAAATTCAAAAATAGGTGCCATATAAATAATTGCTTTTACTTCTGCAAAACTAATTAGATATTAATATTTTCGAATAGCACATGCCGGTGTTGCCATGATATTTCGAATAAGATTGACTATTTTATCAATGGCTTAATTATTAAAGAGACTTCAGTTCCATTCTTACTATTTATTTTTAATTCTCCTTCTACCTGCGACGCTAGTGCAGTTATCAACTGATAACCAAGCGTTGAGGTGGTTTCAGGATTCAATCCTTCGGGTAATCCAATTCCGTCATCCTTAATACTTAGCGATATAGTGCCATCGATATTTTTCAACATTATTGTTACCGTTCCTTCCCTTCCC
>CAIWTC010000568.1 GCA_903915485.1 uncultured Ignavibacteriales bacterium
CCCGGGATAATGAGTGACATTAACCCTGCAAGTGCGGGTGACTTTCTACCGGAAGACTCAACCGGCAGTAAGTTCTGCTTGGCAGGCATATTGGAGCTAAAAATCATTTTAGAATCAAAAGATAAGTTCCCCGATAGTCCACCTTTATCATCAGGATTAGTTTGCGCAAATATATTCAATGCAAGAGCACAAACAAGAATGAAAAATTTATTATAAACAGGCATCGTTCTTCCTTAAACTATAAATTAAAATCAAATAATATTCCGGCATAAAATAAAAACTCCCTGCCGTATTTAACAGGTGTCTTATCAACCATTTTCTCAACTCTATCAAATCCGTAGCAAGCATTAAAGAATACACTTGTCGGGAAAAGATAAAACGAATTAAGTGCAAATCTAAGCTCGCTTCCCACACCTTTCTTAAATGCTTTGGCTTTTGGAACATCTCCGTCCCAGGCATTTCCAAAATCACCAAAAACTGAAAGAAACACTTTATCAATATAAAGATGTCCGACTTTAGTATCAATATTTTTCCACACAGGAAATCTATATGACATATTTAGCCAAGCAACTTTGTTTCCGCCTACGGCATAGAAAGGATATTCTTTCATGCCAATAAGTCCGCCAAGGTAGTAATCAAAGAACTCGGGGGCTTGCAAGCCCATTATTGAGCCTATGCGAAGCTTTGTAGTAAGTGCAGTGCTTGAAAAAAGTTTGATAGCACTAAGAACATTAAGTTCTGCCCTGTGAAAATTAAAAACGGAATACACCGGAGTTAATACTCCTTCGCTTTGCGAGTATGTTCCATCTTTATTAAACCTATTAAGCTCATAGTTATACTTTAACTCTATTTCGGCACCAACAGGATTTATCTCTGAATGAAGATAAGGGTGATAAGAATCAAACTTATACGATACCTCAAAATTACTTGCCAACAAATATGTATCGCTGCTGCCGCCAACTGTATATGTTTTTCCCGATATAGTTAAAGGAAAAACACCAAGCGCTGCAGAGTATGAACTATAGGAATATTTGAAATTTATAAAATTAAACCTTGAAAAGAAGTTATGCTTTGCCATTACACCTACTTCAAACAAGTTATAAGTAACACTCGTACTTGTTGTATCAATATGAGGTATCGTTACTGTTGCGTCAGCTTTTCTGCTAATGCTTATTAATTCAAATGTAATTTCGGGCTTCAGACCAATATTATATAACAACGGCAATTTATTTCGATAATCAAACGAGAAGAACATATCCCGCTCCCACTTACTATTAAGCATAACCCCGCCGAAAACAGAGTATCTGTTAAGCATATCCGATGAACCTGCATATACACCAAGTTTCATTTTTTGACCAAATGAATTTTGAGTGTTGTAGTTATCATAGCGGATAACGGGGAAGAAAGACATCTTTGAAAAAGCACCTGTGTACTTTTCTTTCTTTAATGTATCTATCTGTCTATCGTTATAATTTGTGAGTGATTCGATTTTAAATTTATTAATATCATTATTGGGCTTATCCTCTCCGAGCGGAGGATTATTATTCTTGATATACCTCATGGCATCAATTACATTTTTTTGCTCTGCTTCGGTGACAGAAAACAACTTATACCCCAATGAAGTATAACCTGCGTAATATATAAGTCCATCTGAATTTACAAACGGCATGAAAGCACCGCCGCGCACATTTGTGAGGCGCTTCTTAACTTTACTTTTCAAATCAAGACTATAAATATTATATATGCCCGTTTCATCACATGAGTAGTACAAAACACTGTCCTTCGAAAGGAATGGATTTCTTTCATCATACTTCTCGTTAAGCACAAAGTGAAAGTCAGCACCTTCAGCAGAAATCATTGCTATATCTCTTCCGTTGGCTATACTGTAATCGAAAATAATATTATTGCCATCGGGGGTAAACTTCGGATTTGAAATCTGTTCGCCGTTTCCCCAAAATGTAAGTGCCTTAAAATTTTTACCGTTGATATCTACAGTCCCAATGTTACTGCTTCCGTCTTTCTCGAAGACAAATACAATTGACTTGCCATCAGGTGAAAGTGCGGGATGATTTGCTCTGAGTCCATTTGTAATTCTTTTTTCATCTTCAGTTTTTATATCGAAGGTGAAAATGTCATGAACATTTGCATATCCTGGATTGTCCTCACTTAACTTTGAATAAAGAATTTTATCGGTACCGGGGATTCTTGATATTGAAGATTTAACTCCCGGAAAAATAAGTTTTTCCTTTTTCGTTTTAAGGTCAAGTAAGTAGGCCGCAGTCTGACCCAGATAATCATTCCCTTTATTTGAAATGAACATCAGGTTTGTTGAATCATATAAGGACGGATAAAAATTTCCGAAGCCTTCATTAAATATATTTGTACCTTCGACTAAATTAGCCTGAACTGCCTTCATTCTTTCGGTGTAATCTTTTGTCAGGCATTCAGTCCATTCATTATATAGGTCATTGCCGTCAATACCAAGTACTTCTTTAGCAGCGGCATCAAATGTAAAGTTCTTTAATTTCCCTAATGACTTTGCCAATTCACGCAGTTTGCCTTCGCCGTATTTTTGGGAGATATATCTTGTCAGCGCAAATCCGGAATTATAAACTGATTCATTTCCTAAACTGGTTTTTTCGAATATACCCATTTGATTCCAAGTAAGGAATTTTGAATCCAACGCGTAGGAGCGTAGAATCATATCACGGTGGGAATCCCAATTATCATAATTAAATTCCTTACGCATATACTGTGCTGTTCCCTCTGCAAACCATGCGGGCATATTCAGAAGAGCTACAGGATAGGACATGATAACATTTGGGTATCCATAAAGAATGTCAGGCCTGCGTTTGTCTTCATAGTTTAACCACTGAAGATAGAATGCAGGAATGCTGCGGGTTGATTTCATCGACGCCTGAATTTGGACCATGTGAGTGTATTCATGCGAGATAACATTACGAAGCCAGTTATGTGCGCCGCGCAAATCAAAGTCTAAAGAACTACTCCAAATTTCTATTTTGTTATCGAAGAAAAAAGTTGCGCCGTTTGAATAATCATCAATATCCTTGATAATAAAATGAACTACTCCGGGGTCATATTCATAAAGGGATGTTATAGGGCCCCATACTTCATCTGCAATTTTAGCTACGACTCTTGCGGTTCGCTCCGTTCCCTCGTGGAAATGAACTACGCAGTGAGTCCCTTTTATGGTATACCAATTTAATTCGGGATGAAATTCTGTAAACTGTCCAAAAACACTACTTGCCAAGAAGACAAAGAGAATCAGGAAGTGTTTTTTAAATATCATATATAATTATTCTTTCAAACTTATTTAATTACGGCAACTTTAATTATTTTTACCGCTGTTTTTCCTGAAACGGATGTTGCTTCTAAGTGAGCCAAATATATTCCGCTTTGAATATTGCTTACATTCCACTTTAGTTCATTATCATATCCGCCTCTGCCGTTGCCTTCGAGTGATGCGACATAATCACCTGCTAAGTCAAACACTTTAATCTGAACTTTACAATCTTCAGAAAGATAAAATCTAAAAAATGTTTCACCGTTATAAACAGGATTAGGATAGTTATATGCTTTTGCAGCAGGCATCAACTCTGTACTTGAAATACTCTTTGTAGTAAAGAACGCTGTTCTTCCGCCGTCAATATTTCCATTCTCTCCGCTGAATAAAATCTTTCCTTGCGGAGTAAGAACCTGCCACTCTGTAAGATTAGAATTTCCATCGATAGTGACGCAGTATGTGTTTCCTGCTGAATTATATATATACGGTTGCGAAGTCAAACTTCCGTTTATTGAAATTGGTGAATATAAATATTCCTTTGCAGTCTTAGCATTTACTACATGAAGACCGTCATCGGTGAGGGTATAAAGATTTACAGTGCTGTTATCAGATGTCATCACCGCAGAAGTTTTAGCATTCCCGTTAGTAAGTTTTCCTATACTTACAGGAAAGTTTTCAGCACATGAGCCTTGCATATTATATGCATACAATTTACTACCTGCAGTAAACACTATATACGGTGTACCATCAAGTTTTAAGTCTAATAAGGAAAATGATTTAACTGAGTCGCTAAAAGGTAAACTGAAATCACTATATGCCGCTGCACCTCTGAAAATTTGAAAGCGATTATTATCTGTAAGCACTACAACAAACTTTTTACCGTCTAAAGTGAGTGCGAAGTTACAATCAACAACATTTCCTTCGCCTGAAGATAACTCCGTATTGTAGTTGCCAACACCAAAGGAACTTCCCTTTTGGAATACCACATAGTTTGTGCTGGCGGAATCCGACACATACTTCATTTCGCCGCCGTATATGATGTCCGATTTTTGTAATGTCAGTGCGGTACCGTTATAGAAAAATGTAAGCAGATTTCCCTTCTTAGTACCAAATCTAATTTCAGAAACTTCGTTATTAAGACTTAATACAGCATCAGTTGATATTGTCTCGGAACATGTATATGAACTAACTGCGCCCGATAAATTGGAGGCATCATAACAATTTAATTTAAGACTATCTAATCCAACAATGTAATTACCAATTACTGAAGTTTTCCTACTGCTGAATGACGGGACAGTTTTCAATAAAGCGAATGTTGAATCATAAATCAGCAA
>CAIWTC010000569.1 GCA_903915485.1 uncultured Ignavibacteriales bacterium
ATATATAAATTGCTATCAGCACTAATGATTAGCCTGTTTAATTCCTCCTCGGATTTCTATATAAAATGAAATCCGACACTGATAAAAATATTATGTTAGCAACTGCTTGCTATCACTGCGGAGATGATTGTACCTCAGAGGATATATCCTTTGAGGATAAATTATTTTGCTGTGAAGGATGCAAAATGGTTTTCCAAATTCTTAATGAAAATGGACTCTGCAGCTATTATAACATTGAGTCAAATCCATCACCCGGAATAAAACTCCAATCAAGACAGCCCTTAAAAAAATTCGAATTCCTTGATGATGAATTCATGAAGAAAAGACTGATATCTTTCTCAGATGAGAATATTTCCAAAGTTAACTTTTTCATTCCTGCCATGCATTGTTCCTCCTGCCTTTGGCTATTGGAGAATTTATTTAAGATTAATTCAGGCATAATGCGTTCTTCTGTAAACTTCCTACAAAGAACCGTCTCCATAATTTTCAATCATAATGAAATCTCATTGCGCGGAGTAGTTGAGTTATTATCCAAAATTGGTTACGAACCAAAGCTCAAACTCGAGACTGCTGTTTCGGATGAGAAGAAAAGTCTTCAACGGTCTCTTTACTATAAAGTTGGAATTGCAGGTTTTGCGCACGGCAACATAATGATGCTAACTTTCCCCGTTTATCTCTCTATCGACCAGTCAAGCCTTGCATTGAAGGACTTATTCAGTTGGCTTATCCTGTTTATTTCACTCCCTGTGTTTTTTTATTGTAGCTCAGATTATTTTGTTTCCGCTTATAAGGCACTTCGTTCTAAATATGTAAATATAGATGTCCCTCTTGCTCTTGGCATCGTCGCTTTTTATGTCCGCAGTCTGATTGAAATTTTCTCCTCCTCAGGCCCCGGGTTTATGGATTCCTTCACGGGATTAATATTCTTCCTTCTGTTAGGGAAATTATTCCAAAACAAAACATTTGAAAGATTAAATTTTGAGAGGAACTATTCATCATACTTCCCTATCTCCGTTACTACAATAAATAATGCACATGAGAAATCCATCCCTCTTGAACGACTAAACATTGGCGACAAATTCCTTATCAAAAACAATGAGTTAATTCCCGTTGATAGTATTTTAACAAAAGGTGTTGCCCAGATAGATTATAGCTTTATAACCGGCGAATCAACCCCTATCATCAAGCAGATGGGAGAACTGCTATTCGCAGGAGGCAAACACTTTGGGAGTGCTATTGAATTAACTGCCACCAAGAATGTGTCACAAAGTTACCTTACCCAATTATGGAATGATTCCGCAATCAAGCATGAACTCAAGAAAACCCTTAATGAGTTTTCAACAGTTATTTCAAAATATTTCACTTTTGTATTAATCATGATTGCAATAATTGCCGGTATATATTGGAGTACAATAAGTCTTTCTGTATCACTTAGTGTTGTAACTTCAGTCCTTATTATTGCTTGCCCTTGCGCCTTGGCTTTATCAGTTCCATTCGCTTTGGGAAATGTGCTTAGAATATTTTCAAGGAATTCATTCTTTGTAAAGAGTACAAAAGTTGTAGAACACCTCTCCAAAATTGACACAATCGTCTTTGATAAAACTGGTACAATTACTCAGTCAGAAGCAATCAGTATTTCGTTCACTGAAAGTCCGTTATCAGAATATGAAGCCAAATTATTAAGTTCTCTAACAAAGCATTCAACTCACCCACTTTCTAATCAGATACACTCTAAAATTAAAACCGGAAAAGAGTTTGAGGTCAATTCCTTTTTGGAAGTTGAAGGTAAAGGCATTGAAGGATTTATCGACGGACACTATTTGAGACTTGGTTCACTTAAGTATGTAGGTAAGGACTCCGCAATCTCTCCTCTTTCCGAGCCGACAAAAACCTGTGTCTATCTCGCCGTCGACAATAACTATCGAGGTATGTTCACAATTAATCAGCTTTATCGCGACGGTATCAAAGAATTGATTCAAGGCTTAAAAAGCAATTATGAGATTATTATACTTTCAGGCGACTTGGAAATCGAAAAAGAATCACTAACTTCTCAATTAGAAACAAATGTCGAAATGCACTTTGAACAAAGTCCATTTCAAAAACTAGAGTTTATTCAGAAATTGCAGAATGAAGGCAAAACAGTGTTGATGATTGGTGATGGATTAAATGACGCAGGCGCGCTCAAGCAGAGTGATGTTGCCGTCTCCGTGACTGAGAATACTTTGAATTTTACACCGGCAAGCGATGCCATAATCAGTGGTGGGACATTAAATTCACTCATAAATATTTTAAAACTTTCTAACGATTCAGTACTTACAATAAAACTCAGTTTTATGATTTCTTTAGTCTATAACACAATTGGCCTTACTTACGCGTGTAAAGGTCTCATTACTCCGCTGTTTGCGACCATACTAATGCCGATAAGTTCTGTTACTGTTATTTTATTCACAATGATTCTAACTTCTGTTTTTGCAAAAAAACGGGGACTGAAAATATGAGCGTAATAGCAGTTCTAATCGGGTTCAGTTTATTGGTAGCTTCAGGATTTTTATTTGCCTTCTTCTGGGCAGTAAGAAACGGACAATATGATGATAAATACACACCATCAATACGAATATTAAACGACGATATTAATAATAATTTGATAAAAGACAACGATAATAACAAAAAGGAGAATCCTTAATGCAGCTAGAAACATTCCGTTATGACAATACTATAGTTAAGAAATTTGTCATCGCAACAATGGTATGGAGCATAGTTGGTATGCTTGTAGGCTTAATAATTGCCCTTCAGATATTTATTCCTGAATTAAACTTCGGAATACCGTATACCACCTTCAGCCGTCTTCGACCATTGCACACAAATGCGGTAATATTTGCTTTCATCGGCAACGGTATATTTATGGGTTTCTATTACTCAATACAGCGATTATGTAAAGCCAGAATTTTTAGCGATTTGCTTTCTAATATTCATTTCTGGGGATGGCAGTTCATAATTGTCTGTGCTGCCATCACACTCCCACTCGGAATAACTACCGGCAAAGAATATGCTGAATTAGAATGGCCAATAGATATCCTTATCACTTTAATTTGGGTTGTCTTTGCAATACAGTTAGTCGGCACGCTTATCAAGCGCCGTGAAAAGCATATGTATGTTACTATATGGTTTTTCATTGCTACGGTTGTTACAGTTGCGGTACTACACATAGTCAATTCAATTGAGTTACCTGTATCTTTTACAAAAAGTTATCCCGTGTATGCAGGAGTTCAAGATGCATTAGTACAATGGTGGTATGGTCACAATGCAGTGGCATTCTTCCTGACTACCCCTTATCTCGGATTAATGTATTATTTCCTTCCAAAGGCAGCTAACAGACCTGTTTATTCATATAGATTATCAATCATTCACTTTTGGTCATTGATATTTCTATATATCTGGGCAGGCCCTCATCACCTCTTATACAGTGCATTGCCTGACTGGGCACAATCACTTGGGACAGTGTTTTCAATTATGCTGATTGCTCCATCATGGGGCGGTATGATAAACGGCTTATTGACTCTCCGTGGCGCTTGGGATAAAGTGCGTGAAGATGTAGTATTAAAATTCATGGTAGTTGCAATCACCGCTTACGGAATGGCAACTTTCGAAGGCCCTATGCTTTCGCTTAAAAATGTGAATGCTCTCGCCCACTTTACTGACTGGATTATTGCACATGTACATGTCGGTGCGTTAGGATGGAATGGTTTCTTAACATTTGGTATTCTCTATTGGTTAGTTCCCAGAATGTGGAATACGCAAATCTATTCAAAGAGATTAGCAAACTTTCATTTTTGGACCGGCTTCTTAGGAATAGCATTCTATGCTGCTTCGATGTACTGGTCAGGAGTTACTCAGTCCCTCATGTGGAAACAATTCACTCCCGAAGGAACATTGCAGTACCCTATCTTCTTAGATACAGTTCTTCAGTTAATTCCAATGTATATCATCCGCGCCATAGGCGGAGCATTGTTCTTAACGGGTACAATCGTTTCAGTTTACAATCTTTATAAGACTGCAAAATCAGGAACATTCATCAGAGAAGAAGAAGCTCAGGCAGCACCTTTGCTTAAAGAAGTTACCAAAGCAAAAGGACACTCATGGATTGAAAGCCGTCCTATTCAATTTTTATTAGTCTCAACAGTAGCAATTTTAATTGGCGGTGTAGTCGAAATGATTCCAACATTTCTTGTCAAAACAAATATCCCTACAATTGCTGCGGTGAAACCATATACTCCACTTGAGTTGCAAGGCCGCGATGTATATATTGCTCAGGGCTGCGTTTCATGCCATTCTCAGATGGTTCGTCCGTTCAGATCAGAAGTTCAGCGCTATGGAGAATATGCAAAAGCAGGTGAATTTGTTTACGACCACCCATTCCTATGGGGTTCAAAGAGAACAGGTCCTGACCTTTTGAGAGAAGGCGGAAAGTATCCTAATTCATGGCATTTCAACCATATGCAGGCACCTACTACTATGTCACCTGGCTCAATCATGCCTCCCTTCGCATGGTTAATGGAGGATAACTTAGATATAAGTTCAACTCCGGATAAAATTATAGCTATGAGAAAACTCGGCGTTCCATATCCTGACGGGTTTGAACAGAAGTCAATTTCAGTGCTTGAAGCCCAGGCAGATTCAATAGTTGTTGATTTGAAAAAGTCAAACATAACTATCGATAAAAACAAGCAGATAATTGCTTTGATTGCTTATCTGCAGAGACTTGGAAGAGACATCAAAACAGCTCAACCGCAGAACGGTAAATAAATATGTTTGAAGAAGTATTAACCAAAATTGATGGTGTCACAATTTTCCCAATTATCTCAATGATAATCTTCGTGATTTTTTTCACAGCACTTGGGATTTGGACTTTCACCATCAAAAAAAATTATATCACAAAAATGGAATCACTTCCTTTTGAAAACGATAATATTGAAATTATTAATCAAGGAGCACAAACCTATGAATCCAAGTAATAGAAATTATTCTTTTTGGTCATTTATTATTTTGTTACTGGTATCCAGTTCCACATTACTTGCACAGACTGCAGTCCCCGCTGTAGAACAAGGCGGAGACTTAGGCAAAGTATTCCACATTGGTGCAATGTTATTTTTTCTTTTTGTATTTGTTATCCTCCTGACTTTGATAGCGTATCATAACAGGACGGACGAAGAAATCCCATCCATAATGAAAGCTTGGTTTTGGATTTCAGGTATGCTGAACAAATCAACACCTATTGAAAAAGAAAATGAAATCATATTGAACCATGACTATGACGGTATCAAAGAACTAGATAATTTGCTTCCACCATGGTGGAAATATCTTTTCTATGCTACCATCGTGTTCAGCGCCATATACATTTATAATTATCATATTTCAAATGTATGGGCACTTTCCGAAGGTGAATATAATGAAGAAGTCAGAGTGGCAAATCAACAACTAAATGATTTAGCCGCGTCAGGTGCATTCATAAATGAAAAGACAGTGGTCGCCTTAAAAGACCCTGCTTCCATTGCAACCGGCAAAGAGATATTCACACGCAACTGTACCTCCTGCCATGGTGCTAATGCCCAGGGAATTATTGGCCCTAACCTCACCGATGATTACTGGATTAACGGCGGAGGAATTAAAAATGTGTTCAGAACAATCTCAAATGGTGTACTGGACAAAGGAATGATTAGCTGGAAAGGTCAGTTGAAATCTTCTGAAATACAATTGGTAGCCAGCTATGTACTGAGCTTAAAAGGAAGTAAGCCACAGAATCCAAAAGCTCCGCAAGGGGAAATATGGGTCGAACCTGTGGTTTCAGACTCATTAAAAGCCGAAGGCAATTCTCCTAAAGCGCTTTGATAATTTTAATAAAGGAATAAATGGAAAACACCGAAAATAGCGAGCAGTTCCGCAACTCAATCTCTACTGTAAGCAAAGAAGGTAAAAGAGTTTGGGTTTACCCAAAAAGGCCGTCAGGCAAATTTCACAATGCCCGAAAATTTTTTAGTGTTTTTCTATTATTTATACTTTTCGGGGTGCCTTTTATGAAATATAAAGGGCATCCATTTTTATTACTGAATATAATTGATCGCAATTTTATTATTTTCGGACAAAAATTTGGACCTCAGGATTTTTACCTTTTTGTTCTTGGTTTCATAGCAATTATAGTTTCGGTAGTTCTGTTTACCGCAATCTATGGAAGAATTTTTTGCGGATGGGCTTGTCCTCAAACAGTTTTTTTGGAAATGGTTTTTAGGAAAATAGAATACTTTATTGAAGGTGATTCAAAAAGTCAACGCGCATTAGCAGAAGCTGACTTAAACTTCTCAAAGTTATTTAAGAAATCTGTCAAGCATTTAATATTTTATATTTTATCATTCATTATCGCAAATACATTTTTAGCATACATTATTGGTGTTGATGAATTATTCCACATAATTCAATCTCCTCCAAGTGCGCACCTTTCAGGGTTCATATCCATTCATATCTTCACTATTGTATTCTATCTGGTTTTCTCGTTTTTTCGTGAACAGGCATGCATTATTGTTTGTCCATATGGAAGACTGCAAAGTGTTTTGCTGGATAAAAATTCTTTAGTGGTAGCATACGATTATGTTCGCGGAGAACCTCGCGGCAAAATAAAGAAAAATGAATCCCGAAGTTCAGGCGACTGCATCGATTGTAATTTATGTGTTGATGTGTGCCCTACCGGGATAGATATCCGTAATGGAATTCAACTTGAATGCGTTAACTGCACAGCTTGTATTGATGCATGTGATGAAGTGATGGATAAAGTTAAGAAACCGAGAGGTCTAGTTAGATATGATTCACAAAATGGTATTTCTGACAGAACTGGATTCAAATTCACACCTAGGCTAATTACTTACACAGCTATTTTAATAGGGTTAATCTCCGTTTTTTCGTTTTTGCTTGTCACCCGTTCAGATTTTTCAATTACTCTTCTTAGGACACCCGGGACATTATATCAAAGCCTTGAGAATAATAAAATAAGCAATATCTATGATTTAATTATAATCAATAAAACTTACTCCCCTCAAACCTTAGAACTGAAGATTAAAAACTTAGATGCTGACATTAAATTTATGGGTGACTCACTTTCCTTAGCATCTCAACAGATTTATTCTGGAAGGTTTATGGTCATTTTTGACAGGAACAAAATAAATAAATCGTTACTTAATATTCCAATTTCCATTTCAGTCCTCAATAATGGACATGAAATTAAAACAGTTAAAACAAATTTCTTAAATGATACAAAACAATAGCAAACAAACTAAATCAATTGGTTGGGGACTAAGAGTTATAATTTTGATTTCAGCCTTTCTAATTCTCACATTAGCCTTGGTGTTCTTCGCATTCAGTCAGAAGGTCGATTTAGTTGAATCAGATTATTATGCAAAGGGTTTAGACTATCAGAAGCATATTGATGAATCGGCGAACTATTCTAAACTTCAGTCTCCAATAGAATACAATTCGCTCGGTAAAACGCTTCAGATAAAAGTTCCTCTTAAGGAACTTGGGACAATAGTTAGCGGAAAGGTTAAACTATATAGGTTGTCGGACTCAAGAAGTGACTTCGAAATTCAACTGTCAACAGATTCACTGGGTTTTCAGCTTATATCATTTAGCGGGAAGGCATTCAGCATTTGGAGAGCTTCAATTGAATTTAAGGCAAAGCTTAACGATTCAGTGAAGTCTTACTATTCTGAGAAAACATTTAGGTATACTCCCGCCGGAATTGAGAAATACTAATGTTCTTCTCTTCAGCACTTCTTTTGGGCTTTCTCGGAAGCATTCACTGTTTGGGAATGTGCGGACCGATTGTATTAACTCTCAAATGGGGTGAGAGAAATAAATTTAGAGGAGCCATTAAACGGGTATTCTATTTCGTTAGTAAGGCAATAGCATATGCCTGTTTAGGATTTGTTGCAGGGCTGATTGGTGACACATTTAGATTTTTTGGATTCCAACAACTAATCTCAATAGTTATCGGAACAATTATGGTTGTCGCTTCTGCGGCATCACTACTAAAAATAAAAATCCCTTCAAATTTTTCTTTTCTTAGTAAGGTATTCCACTTTGCAAAAAGCTCTCTATCCGGAGTAATTAAAGCAGATAAGCCCGGAGCATTTTTAATAATCGGATTCTTAAACGGCCTACTCCCCTGCGGTTTCGTGTATGTTGGCTTAGGAGCGTCTCTTACTGCAAATTCTTTGCTGGAGTCAGGTATATACATGTTTCTTTTTGGAATAGGCACCATACCTGCCCTACTCCTTTTATCATTTGTGCCATCTTTGGCTCTCGGTAAGTTTGGTTGGAAAATCAGAAAGCTAATTCCGCTCATCTCACTTGCTATGGGAGTTATTCTTCTGCTAAGAGGCCTTAACTTAGGGATTCCTTATATAAGCCCCAAAATGCAAACTAATAAAACCGAACAAATTCAAAATGCAAAAATAGATTGTTGTAAATGATGATTAAATAAGTTAAGTTTTGGTTAGGCATTTAACAGATTAGACTATTTCGCCTCGCATTTTTTTAGAGTGGTTATGACTGACAAGAACAAAACATCAAAACAACAAAAATATACTCTTTCCTTTTTTATTTTTGCCATTATCGTGGCATATTCCTTAGAATATTTTGCACTAAAACTTTTCCCCGGCACAACATCTCACTTTTTGTACGGCAATATGACCGACTATTTCCTTATACTTTTAATTCTCATAATCTCCCTGATATTTTATCGCACTTATACCAAGATCAAAAATGATTATGAAAACTACCACAGACTTTACGCACAGCAAAAAGATATAAGTGAAAAGTCTAACCTCTATAAGTTAATGCTTGAATATCAGGAAGAAGGCGCCTGTTTAAGAGACAAGGATGATATAATACTCATCACAAACCAGGCATTTCTTCACTTGTTCGATGTTACTGAACCGGATTGCCGTGGCAAACACATCAAATCATTATTCGCGGAGAAAGATTTTGATTTATTAGAAAAGCAATTAGGTATTGCCAAAAGGGGCGAAAAAAGCGAATTTGAATTTTCTATCCCTACCACCAGTAGCAAACAATTGAAATTGTTAGCAAAAGTTGTCCCTGTATTTGGTGAGAATAATGAATTTGATGGAACATTCACTATATACAAGGACTCCTCAGCATTACGCGAAGCAGAGGGCCAACTTTCTAAAACCAACGCTTACTTCAGAGCACTTATTGAAAGCATTCCTAATTATATTTGGCTCAAAGACATTGAATCCCGTTATATCATGGCGAACAATTTATTTGTAACTGCCAATGGTAAGCAGTCAGAAATTGAATTAATTGGTAAATCCGATGCGGATCTTTTAAGTGTGGAACTTGCAAACAAATTCATAACTGAAGATAAGCAGGCATTTACTACCAAAAGTGCTATTAAAGTTATTCATGAGTTTCGCGAAAACCATAGTCAATGGTATGAAACAATTAAAACACCGGTATATGATGCAAATAATAATTTAATTGGGCTGAGCGGAATAACTTCTAATATCACTGAACGAAAAGCACAGGAAGATTTACTTTATGAAATAATTTCAGTAATCTCCAATAAGTCAGGGCAAGAATTCTTTGATTCACTTACTTCAAATATTTGTTCATTGCTTGGGGCTTCTGTAGCACTCGTCGGCAGATACTCTGATGAATCGAAAAGCTCAATAGGAACAATTTCATTTTATAAAGATGGCACTCACGGTAGTAATTTCGATTATAGCTTAAAAGGGGCTCCCTCTGAAAAAGTATTAAATAATGAAATATGTTTATATCCTCATAATGTTGCAAACCTTTTTCCCGAAGATACATTTTTAGCAGATGCCAACATCGAAGCATATGCAGGAGTGCCGCTGCACGATTCTAACGGTGTTTACATTGGAATATTAGTTGCTCTTTTCGACTACGAACTTCTTGAAACTGATTTATTAATGTTGTACTTCCGGATATTTGCATCCCGTGCATCCCTGGAACTTGAGCGGATTATTTCAGAAGAAGAATTAATTAAAAATGAAGCAAAGTATAGCGAAGTAATTAATCAAACTGCTGACGGAATTTCGATTATTAATCAGGACGGAATAATAATTGAATGGAATAATGCTCAGACAACTTTAACCGGTATTTCAAAAGAAGAAGCGCTAGGGAAATATCTTTGGGATATCATGGCAGTAACTTTATCTGCTCACGAAAAAGAACCATTGATTTCTGCCATAAAATCTCAGGTTTCCGATTACTTTACAAAAGATATTAAAAAATTGAATCTTGAAGTTAAAGAGTTTTCGCTTCAAAATGTTGACGGAACTTTAATCCCAGTTGAAACTGAAACTTTTCTAATCTCTACAGTTTATGAAAAATATTTAGTAGGAATTAACCGTGATTTACGAAGCCGAAAAGAAGCAGAGGCGGCTGTGGTTAAGGCCAGAGATTTTTATTTACATTTATTTGAGAACTTCCCTGTCATGGTTTGGATGACAGACTATCTGGGAGACCCGACTTTCTATAACAAAGCTTATCTTGATTTCAGAGGAAAGAGTATAGATGAAGAACTAACTTCAGGCTGGGAAGAAGCACTGCAACCGCATAAAAAAGACGAGTTGCTTTCCCGTTTCAATAATTGTTTTTATAACAGAAAACGATACGAGAACGAATATGAATTACTTTATAACGATGGCACTTTTCATTGGATACTTGACATTGGGCATCCATTCGATAATCTTGAATCCGAATTTGGCGGATACATCGGTGTTTGCTTCGACTTAAGCGAGCAAAAACTAGTAGCCAACAAGGTTGCGGAATCAGAAGAGCGATATAGAAATATCGTTGAAAACATTTCAGATGTGGTGTACCGTTTAACTTTGGACGGCACAGTAAGCTTTATAACCCCCGTGATCACCTCAATTACAGGTTACACGGTAGACGAAGTAATTGGAAGAAATCTGGCGACATTCATTCACCCAGATGACTTGCCTTCAGTACTACCTAAAGTTAATAAATCATTCAGTCAGCCTATAGAACCTGAAGAATTTCGTATCCGTTCTAAATATTCGCAATATCATTGGGTGAGAGCACAGGCAATTCCTTTAATTGAAAATGGAATTCCAATTGGTACGCAGGGAATTATCACTGATATTGACAGGAATAAGCGCGCAGAGGAAGCTCTGAGAGAAAGTGAAGAACGGTTTAAGGGTATTTTCAAGAGTACATTTGAGGGTATTATTCTTGCAGATGAATCCCGTAAAATTATTGCGTGGAATACAGCCATGGAAACTATCTCCGGATATAAAGAAGCCGAGGTAATTTCAAAAGATATTGCTGAAATACATTATACCTTATTGCCTGATTCAGTCAAAGAACATTTATCGAGAGCAACATTAACTAAAAAGTACGAAAGTTGGTTCGATAAAAATAAAGATACTGTAGATTATCGAAGCCGTAAAATTATTCTTCAAAGTATAGATGGGAAACATTTAATAGTAGAAAGAGTTTCCTTCTTCTTAACCATCGGGAAAGCAACTTTAATGTGTGCTATTTTCCGCGATGTTACTAAAGAACACTCAGTCGAGCAGGATAATATCAAATTTAAGCACGCTATAGAGCAAAGCCCAAATAATATAATAATAACCGATACTTTAGGAAAAATTGTTTATGCTAATCCGGCATTTGAAGAACTAACAGGATATTCATCCGCCGAAGTTCTTGGCAGAAAACCTAGCGTTCTCCGGTCCGGAGATAAATCTGCAGAAGAATATAAAATTCTTTGGGAAACTATTTCAAGAGGAGAAATATGGCGCGGTGAGTTTTGCAACCGGAAAAAGAACGGCGAACTTTATTGGGAAATTGCTTCTATTGCTCCTGTGCGTAATTCCGAAGGCGAAATTATCAGTTATATCGCAGTAAAAGAAGATATAACCGACAGAAAGAAAATTGAAGAAGAGCTTGTCGCCGCAAAAGATAAGGCCGAGGAAATGAACATGCTCAAAACAAATTTTCTTGCTAATATGAGTCATGAACTTCGTACTCCAATGATAGGCATTCTAGGTTACTCTACGATGCTTAAAGATGAAGAAGAATTTATCGCCGCCAAATTTATCGGCGAAACAATTTATAAAAGCGGAAACAGACTTCTTGAAACATTGAATCTTATATTAGACTTCTCAAGACTTGAAGCACAGAAAATTGAAATATCTATTGAGCCATTACAAATCATCTCCCCCGTTAATGAAGTTTTGGACATATTCAAGCATACGGCCCATCACAAAAACATTCATTTATTATCGCATATAAATGATCCATTTCTTACAATTAAATCAGATGAAAAACTTTTCAGGCACATTTTCTCAAACATTGTCAATAACGCTGTAAAATATACTCAAGTTGGAGGTGTTGATGTCTATGGAGAATTAATTCCATCCGGAGACACATATATTTTTGAATTAAGAGTAGTTGACACAGGCATCGGTATTTCGAAAGAAAATCAGCAACTTATTTTTGAAGAATTCAGGCAAGTCAGTGAAGGATTTAGCAGAAGTTTTGAAGGTACAGGTTTAGGCTTGACGCTTGCAAGAAGATTTGTCGAAAAACTTAAGGGTAAAATTTGGGTCGAAAGTGATTTAGGAGTTGGCTCAACATTTTTCGTTCATCTGCCAACCGATATAGCGGTTAAATCAACTGGTTATAAATCACAAACTTTGATTGAAGAGTCAGTATTTGCTAAACAGCATAAAATATTACTTGTTGAGAATGACCCCGTAAATGCTGAAGTTATAGGGTATTTCGTAAGCAAAGAGTTTAATACACAACTTGTCACTACCGGGGAAGAGGCCTTAAGCATTTTAGAATCTGAGGATTATGATTTAATTCTTATGGATATCAATTTAGGTCAAGGTATGAATGGAATGCAAGTTACTCAAAAATTAAGAGCTATCAGTAAATTCAAAGATATACCTATAATTGCCATTACAGCTTTCGCAATGAAGGGCGACAAAGAAGAGTTTTTGGCTGCAGGATGCTCAGACTATTTAGCTAAACCATTTTCCAAAGCTGACTTGCATTCAAAAATTTGGAAGTATATCTCAGCTTAGTTAATTATTAAATTATAAAACGCACACCCCTACATCGAGATGTGCGTTTATACTCTGCCTTAATTGTTATGTTAGAATTTTATAAATAAGGATGCAGTGTAATTCCTCGGAAGTCCAGCCTCCAAAAACACCGGCGCTCCGCCGATTACATCAGGATTTATGAACGCAGATGCTGCATATTTCCGGTTTGTTAAATTGTTAATACTTAAAGACCCTCCTAAATTAAGTTTTTCACTCATATCAATAGAAGTTCCTATCGAAGCATTAACTATGAAATACCCCGCGACCGAAATTTTATTAGCATCATCAACGAAATACTTCCCTGAGCTCATCCCGGAAACACTTATATAAGAATGCTCAAAGCACTTTGGTGAATATTTAATTGAAGAAGACAACTGCAAGTCAGGAACACCTGCAACTTTATTGCCGGCATAATCAGCATATTTACCGGGGTTCGCATAATGCACTGAGTCAACAATATAGTTTTTATATTTACTCTGCATCAAAGTGGCTGATACTTTAAGCTCATATTCGCGAAATAAAGAGGCTGCAATAGCAGTCTCAAATCCTATCCTCTGAGTTTTTCCTGCAGTAAAATAAAATTTACCTCCACTATATGGGACAATATCGTTGGTGATATTTATTAAATATACCGAAGTTTCGTAGCTAAGGTAATCCAGAACTTTAGAGTTTTCAAATCTATTAAAACTTTTAGTCCCTATTTCAATTGTTGATGAAACAATAGGTTCAAGAAGAGGGTTAATTAAATAAACCTTATCCTGTCCAAATGTAGCAGATGGGTCTGTCTCATTGCCTGCAGGAACTTCAACTCCTCCGCCATATGAGAAAAACACGCTATGGTTTGAAGATAATTTATAATTTATTGCAAACTTGGGTGTTATTCTTTCGAAGGATTTCTGCTGAGTCCCCATGGATGGGTCTAAGAAATTTTCCGAAATATAATTTATTTTATCATATCTGGCTCCAAAAAGAAAACTTA
>CAIWTC010000570.1 GCA_903915485.1 uncultured Ignavibacteriales bacterium
GCACCGATGCTGATGCACGGAAAAACATCCCAAGTGTTTCACGACGGTAAATCAATTTTCGCGGGTGTGGAAGATGGTTTCACTGCAACGCGTTATCACTCGCTTATTATTGACGAAAAAACAATTCCTGATGAATTAGAGATTACCGCTAAAACAGAGGACGGAATAATTATGGGTGTAAGGCATAGACGATTTCCGATAGAAGGAATTCAGTTTCATCCTGAATCGTTTTTAACTGTGCGCGGTGAAAAACTAATTGAAAATTGGGTGAATAAATAATGAAGCAAATAATAGAAAAAATTATTGATAACGAAAACCTGACGATTGAAGAAGCATATACTTCAATGTTAAGGGTTATGAACGGCGAAATAAATAATTCACATTTAGCCGCATTCTTGATTGCATTAAAATCGAAAGGTGAAACTGCGCATGAGATAGCGGGTTTTGCAAAAGCGATGAGGGAAAAAAGTGTAAAGCTAAATGTTGACCATCTCGATGCAATTGATGTCTGTGGAACAGGCGGAGATGATTCGGGAACATTCAATATATCAACGGCGGTATCGTTTGTTGTTGCAGGGGCGGGTATAGCAGTAGCAAAGCACGGCAACCGTTCAATCTCCAGTATAAGCGGAAGCGCGGATGTTTTGACTGAGTTAGGTATCGACATCAACATGAGTCCCGAGAAATCACAGAGAGCGCTTGAAGAAATTGGAATTAGTTTCATGTTCGCACCGAACTATCATCCAGCGATGAAGCATGCAGCACCCGTCAGGAAAGAACTTGGAATGAAAACCGTTTTTAATTTATTGGGACCACTGACAAATCCGGCAAACACTAAAAAGCAATTAGTGGGTGTATTTAATGACAAGTTCGCCAAACTCCTTTCTGAAGCGGCAGATCATCTTGGTATGGAGCGGGTATGCTTTGTTTGCACCGATAATAAGCGTGATGAAGTCACTCTTGATTATAACACAAATGTATATGAATTTAATAATGATTCGGCAGTAAAACATTATGTGATTACAAATGAGTCATTTGGATTTCCGACAGTTAAATTATCAGAGATAAAGGGCGACAGTCCCGCGCATAATGCTAGGATGATTTACTCGCTTCTCTCGGATAAAATCAGAAATTCAGCATTTTATGTAGTTGCTGCAAATGCAGCGCTAGCACTTTATGCGGCAAAATATTCAGAAAATTTAACTGTATGCAAGGATGCTGCAGTGGAATCAATTGAAAGTGGAAAAGCATTGGATAAACTGATAAGATTAAAAAAGTTCAGCGAAGGACAATAATGAGTTTTTTAGAAAAAATACTGCTAGATAAAAAACTCGAAGTTGAGGAACTGCTCAGGACTAATGCGTTGGAAAGTTTTCAAAGGAGCAAACTGTTTAATAAAAAGATAGTGAGTGTCTCAGAGAAAATTAAGTCCTCAAAAAATCTTTCAGTAATTGCGGAAATAAAAAAAGCAAGTCCATCTAAAGGAGTTCTGCGGACAGAGTTTAATCACTTAGAGATTGCCGATATATATAGCTCAAGTGAGGTTGCCGCAATTTCAATATTGACAGATCAAATATATTTCAACGGTGATATAAAATATTTAAATGATATTGCTTTAAGAAGTGATAAACCACTATTAAGAAAAGATTTTATCATCGATGAAATTCAAATATTTGAGGCCCGTGCGAATGGTGCGGACTTAATTTTACTCATAACCGAAGCGCTTTCAAAAGAGCAAATACTTACTCTCACAAAGTGTGCTCAGGGATTAGGTCTTGAGGTGCTTTTGGAACTTCATTCTGAATCACAGCTGGAGAAGATTGATTTCTCTATTAATGAACTCATTGGAGTTAACAATAGGAATCTTGAAACATTTGTAACGGATATTGAATCAACGGTTAGGTTGAAAAAGCTTTTGCCAAGTAATGTTCTGCTTGTTTCCGAAAGTGGAATTTCATCAGAAGATGATGTAAAACGAATCAAAGATGCCGGATGTGATGCAGTTTTGGCCGGAGAGATTTTCATGCGAAGTGCAGATATTGCCCATCGA
>CAIWTC010000571.1 GCA_903915485.1 uncultured Ignavibacteriales bacterium
AATAATTTCTAATGACTATTCTATGACCCCGCAGTATACATATACATTTGATGCATATGAAAAACTTGCAGGTTCTACAATTTATTCACTTGGGGTTGACTTAACCGGCGACGGAATCCCCGAGTTTTATGTTATGGCATATAACGGAACTTCAACTGTTTACTATTCTTCGTTTAAGATTTTTGATATCACAACGGGAAAAGTGATTATGGAAAAGAAAGACCCTGCGGCATTTTATACATACCCGTCAATCGCAGATGTAAATAATGATGGGCAATATGAACTTTATTTTGCAAAATATCCATATCCCGCATTAACGACTTATGTATATGAAATATATTCAACAGGTCTATCGTCCAGCGTTGCTGCTGAAAGACCCGCAGTGTTTTCGCTTAAACAGAATTATCCCAATCCATTCAACCCTTCGACGGTAATTGAATACTCAATTGATACGCACTCAAATGTTGCGATTGATATTTATGATATTAGAGGAACGCTTTTAAGAACATTAGTTAATGCTGAAAAAGCCCCGGGCTCTTACACTGAAGTGTGGGACGGAAGAAACAGCAGTGGTCAACACTTAGCAAGCGGAGTGTATTTCTATAAGTTCCGCGGTGCTGATAACATTTCCCCTAAAAAGATGGTTATGCTGCGGTAAGTATTTTTATATAGGTTTTGAATAAATAACACCCATTCGTCACAAGCGGATGGGTGTTAATCGTTTATAGATAAAACCTAGTTAAACACTTTTCTTTCTGAGAGTGTGTGAAACTATTTCATCGTTAATCAAGAATATCACATCCTCAGCAATGTTGGTCGCATGGTCTGCAAGGCGTTCTATATGCTTAGCCATGATAAGTAAATCAGAACCTGTTCTTACTACAGACGAATCCGCTTCCATTTTTCCTACAAGATAATCGAACGAAACTTTATTGAGTCTGTCAACTTCAGTATCTCTTGAGATTACCGATTTCGCCAATGCAAAGTCTTCGTGAATGAATGAATCAATAGCATCTTTAACCATGAAGCGGGCAATCTTCAGCATTTCAATAAGGTCAGAATCAAGAATAACATTCCTTGACTCTCCGGTCCTCCTGATGCGCTGCATGATGTTCACTGCCAGATCACCGCAACGCTCCAGTTGACTTGTAATCATAATGGCAGTGAATACAAAGCGTAAATCAGAAGCCACGGGCTGATAGAGTGCGAGTATCTTTTTAGACTGTTCTTTTATTTCATTATCAAAAGTATCCACTTCATCATCTTTGCTTTTTACTGATTTCCAGTTCTCAACATTTCCTGTGAGTATTGAATTATAAGAGATTTCCACCTGTTCATCAACTACGGAAACCATTTTTAAAATAAGTTTTTTTAAGTCATCTATTTCTTGAATAAAATGTCTGTCCATGTTTGTTCCTTCTTATCCGAATCTTCCGGTTATATAATCTTCCGTCTGCCGCTTTGACGGATTTGTAAATATTTTCTTTGTCTCATCATATTCAATTAGTTCACCGAGATAAAAGAAAGCGGTATAGTCACTGACTCTTGCGGCCTGCTGCATGTTGTGTGTTACGATAACGATTGTATAGTTCTTTTTTAAATCAAAAATAAGTTCTTCAATCTTAGCTGTTGAAATCGGGTCAAGTGCACTTGCAGGTTCATCCATGAGAAGTATCTCGGGGTCGATTGCCAATGCACGCGCGATACAGAGTCGCTGCTGCTGGCCTCCTGAAAGTGAAAGGCCGCTTTTCAGCAAATCATCTTTTACTTCATCCCAGAGCGCTGCCTGATGAAGAGTCCTTTCGATGATGGCATCGAGAGTTTTTTTATCTTTAACGCCGTTCATACGGGGACCAAAGGCTATGTTGTCATAAATAGATTTTGGGAATGGATTTGATTTTTGAAAAATCATTCCGACTTTTTTGCGAAGCGTTACAACATCTGTGGATTCTGCAAAAATGTTTTCGTCATTAATTAATATTTCACCTTCGGTCTTCACATTGTCAATCAAATCGTTCATCCTGTTTATGGAACGAAGAAATGTTGACTTACCGCATCCCGATGGCCCGATGAGTGCAGTGGCGCTCTTTTCCCGGATGTTAATGTTAATGTTTGTCAAGGCTTGTTTCTTTCCGTAGAAAAGATTTAAGTCCTTGACTGCTATTTTA
>CAIWTC010000572.1 GCA_903915485.1 uncultured Ignavibacteriales bacterium
GGGTACATCTTCCGCAGAGGATACATTTTGCAGGGTCTCTTTCAAGCGAAGGACTTGAGTTATCAACTTCGTGCTGTTTAGACTCGCCATGATATCTATGCTCTCTTAATCCATAGCGTTCAGATAAATCCTGAAGTTCGCAGTTCTTGTTTCTTACACATATCAAGCAGTCTTGTGGGTGGTCTTCGACAAGTAATTCAACAATAGTTTTTCTTGCTCTGCGCACTCTTGGCGAATTTGTATCTATCTGCATACCTTCGGAAACGGGATAAGCACAAGCAGGAATTAATCCTCGCATACCTTCAACTTCTACCGAACAAATTCTGCATGCACCGCTAGGGAGTAAATCTTTCATATGGCATAAAGTCGGAACTGAAATGCCTACTGACTTTGCCGCATCAAGAATTGTCATTCCTTCTTCAGCTTTTACATGTAATTGATTAATAGTTAATTCTACCATTTTTTCCTCATTAATAGAAGTGATTAATTTACATCGACCGCATCAAACCGGCAGGCTTCAAAGCACATTCCGCATTTAACACATTTATCTTCGACGATGTAGTGAGCATGTCCTTTCTCACCAAGAATTGCCATGTCTGAGCATTTGCGGACACAGACACCGCAACCGGTACACTTACTATTATCTATAGTATATACAAGTAATTCTTTGCAGACACCTGAACTGCATTTTCTTTCATACAGATGTTCTTCATACTCTTCGCGGAAATATTGGAGTCCGGAGAGAACAGGATTAGGAGCAGACTGACCAAGTCCACATAGCGAAGTATCGCGGATGACATTTGCCAATCTCTGCAAATATATCATTCCTTTGAATCTCTGCAATTGGTCTTCTTTATGTTTCGTAAACTTATAAGCAGTGGGGACTCTTTCAATTGTCTCAAGCATTCTCTTAGTACCTTCACGGCATGGTACACACTTACCGCATGACTCATTCTGTATGAATGTCAGGAAAAATTTAGCGATGTCAACCATACAAGTATCCTGATCCATAACAACAAAGCCGCCTGAGCCCATCATAGCACCGACTTCTTTAAGTGATTCATAGTCAACTTTGGTATTGATGACACTTTCCGGAAGACATCCGCCCGATGGACCACCGATTTGAACAGCCTTAAATCTTTTTCCTCCCGGAATACCACCACCGATATTAAATACAACTTCGTTTAATGTTGTTCCCATCGGGACTTCAACTAAACCTGTGTTTCTGATTTTACCGCTGAGTGCAAAAACTTTTGTTCCTTTACTCTTGTCAGTACCTATCGATGAAAACCATTCGGAACCTCTTGAAATAATTTCAGCAACATTAGCTAATGTTTCAACATTATTAATAATAGTAGGCATACCCCAAAGACCGGCAATCGCAGGGAACGGAGGACGAGGTCTAGGCATACCGCGCTTGCCTTCTATTGAAGCGATGAGTGCAGTTTCTTCTCCGCAAACGAATGCACCTGCACCTTTTTTAATTTTTAGATTGAAAGAAAAACCACTGTTAAGAATGTTGTCGCCGAGCAATCCGTATTCTTTGCATAGCTTAATAGTTCTTTCCAATCGTTCGATTGCCAAAGGATATTCTGCTCTGCAATAAATATATCCTTCTGATGCTCCGATTGCAAAACCGCCTATCAGCATCCCTTCGATGACTCTAAAAGGGTCACTCTCAAGAACTGACCTGTCCATGAATGCACCGGGGTCACCTTCATCTGCATTACATATTAAATACTTCTGAGGTGCTTTCTGTTTCTGCGCCATGTCCCATTTTTTTCCTGTTGGGAAACCTGCGCCGCCTCTTCCACGCAAACCGCTTGCAA
>CAIWTC010000573.1 GCA_903915485.1 uncultured Ignavibacteriales bacterium
ATGCTGATGCTTATAATCAGATTTGGAATCTACCGGTTCCGAAAAATACTCTATCCGGCGAAGAGTGGATAAATCTATTTGCCGAGAAAATGAATGTGCCTGCTAAGTATATGGTAATGCCGAAATGGGCAGTTAGTGCACTTGGTGTGTTTGTTCCCGTAATGAAAGAAATTGCAGAGATGACATATCAAAGCGACCGGCCATATATTTTCAACTCATCAAAGTTTGATAAAAGATTTAATCTCAAACTAACCGGACTTAGGGCGGGTGTTGAGCGGACTATTGAGTTTATGAAAAGTAATTAACGAAAAGTAGTGTGTTCTAAATAACTCACTACTTCAACTTCTTACTTTCATTCCAATAAAAGTCCATCTCTTCCAAAGTTGAGTCAGTGATTTTTTTGTCTTTGAGTTCAAGTTGGTCTTCAATGTAATGGAAACGCTTTTCGAATTTTTTCATTGTTCTTCTTAAAGCGTCTTCGGGATTTACTTTTATGAATCTTGCGTAGTTTACGAGAGAGAACAATACATCACCGAATTCATCTTCGATGTCTTCCTGATTTTCTGATTTAATTGCTGTGTGAAGTTCAGAAAGTTCTTCTTCAACTTTCTTCCACACATCATCAATATGCGGCCAGTCGAATCCGATTTTTGCTGCCTTGTCCTGCATTCTGTGCGCGCGCATAAGTGCAGGCATGTGAATCGGCAATCCGTCAATAACAGATTTTCTTCCTTCGGAAAGTTTTATCTGTTCCCAGTTCTGACGGATTTCATCTGTGGTGGTTGCAACCGTGTCGCTGAATACATGAGGATGTCTGCGGATGAGTTTGGATGTTATTTCGTGAATTACATCTTCAATAACAAAATGATTCGATTCCTCCGCAATGACAGTGTGAAAAACAATATGCAAGAGCAGGTCCCCGAGTTCTTTTTTTAATTCATTATAATCTTTATCGTCGATGGCAGAAACCACTTCGTATGCCTCTTCAATTGTGGCCGCTTTGATGGAATCATTCGTTTGTTCCTTGTCCCAGGGGCATTCTTTTCTTAAACGGCGGACGATTTCGACTAATTCTGTAAATTTTTCTTGCATTTATTACTTTCAATATTAAATTGTATTAGAGATAAAATTCCTATTTTTAATATAAAGAAATTAAACATTGTTAAAAAGGTTCAAAATGATTGAAGAGAGATTAATTGAGTTGGGAATAATTATTCCTGAAGCCCCGAAGCCATTGGCATCTTATGTCCCGGCAGTTAAGTCAAATGGATTTGTATTTACCTCGGGACAACTTCCGATGGTAAACGGCGTGCTTAGTGCAGTTGGCAGAGTTGGCTATGAGGTCAGTCTTGAAGATGGCGTGAAAGCAGCACGAACCTGCGGCATCAATTGTTTGAGCGCGATAAAAACCGTGATTGGTTCTCTGGATGAAATTGAAAGAGTTGTGAAACTGACAGTATTCATAAATAGTGCTGACGGATTTACTTCGCAGCCTGAAGTTGCGAACGGTGCATCAGAACTTATGCTGGAAGTATTTGGCGAAGCAGGGAAACATAGTAGAAGCGCGGTTGGAGTTAGCGAACTACCGAGAAACGCCGCGGTTGAAATTGAATTATTAGTCGAATTAAAAAAGTAATATTGTGAGAAAAAGCGAATTAACAGATAACGAATTAAAATCCGGCGAACAGGATTTTGAGCAGACTTTGCGTCCCGCCAAGTTTGATGATTTCATTGGGCAGTCGAAAATCATCAACAACCTTGAAGTGTTCATAACGGCGGCAAGAAATCGTAATGAAGCACTTGATCATGTGCTTTTGACGGGCCCTCCGGGACTGGGTAAAACCACATTGGCAAATATTATTGCAAATGAAATGGGTGTTCCCATCAGAGCAACATCGGGTCCTATTTTGGATAAACCCGGTGACCTTGCCGGTGTGCTTACAACTCTTGAAGAGAATGCAGTTTTGTTTATTGATGAGATACATCGCTTGAGTCCTGTGGTTGAAGAATTTTTATATTCAGCCATGGAAGATTACCGCATTGATATCATGATTGATTCAGGTCCGAATGCAAGGACTGTTCAAATTGGATTGCCGAAGTTTACGCTTGTCGGAGCAACTACCAGAGCGGGTATGCTGAGTTCACCGCTTCGTGCAAGATTCGGAATCAATTTCCGTTTGGATTATTACGACAGCGAATTGATAAATAAAATTGTTAAACGATCATCAAGAATTCTCCGTATAGGCATAGATGAGGACGCATCTTATGAAATAGCCAAGCGTTCAAGAGGAACCCCTAGAGTTGCAAACCGACTTCTTAGAAGAACCCGTGACTTTGCTGAGTATGATAATAAATCATCAATAGATATTGCAATCGCAGAGAAAGCATTAGATGCTCTCGAAGTTGATGCGCTCGGACTGGATGAAATGGATAAGGAAATACTCAATGCAATTATTGAAAAGTTTAACGGAGGTCCCGTAGGTTTGAAGGCGCTTGCAGTTGCAGTCAATGAAGATGCGGACACAATAGCAGAAGTTTATGAACCGTTTTTAATTCAGCAGGGATTCATCAACCGCACGCCCCGTGGACGCGAAACGACTAAGAATGCATATCTTTA
>CAIWTC010000574.1 GCA_903915485.1 uncultured Ignavibacteriales bacterium
CTAGTAATCGTTATGACGCTGACTTCGCCAATGTGTCCCGTTGCAGAAAGTCTTCCTATTGATGTGGAGAATAAAGCAAAGAGCGTTGAGGGAGTAAACTCAGTAAAAGTTGAATTAACATGGAATCCGCCATGGGATAAAGACATGATGAGTGAAGTTGCAAAAGTAGAATTGGGATTTTTCTATTAATAAAATAATGGGTTCCCGCTTACGCGGGAATGACAAATAAATAGATTTAATAATCTATAACCGAAACAATACAAAAACAAAAAACAGGACTAAATACAATGTTCAATAATATTTCGCGTCAGCCTTTATATGATGTTGATGCAGTACAACCAATGCGAGATGAATTGGTGGCAGTCGGTATCAATGAATTACTTTCACCGGCAGCAGTCGAGGAAGCAATTTTAGTTAACGACGACAAAACTAAATTAGTAATAATAAATTCGGTATGCGGATGCGCGGCAGGTGCAGCAAGACCTGGTGTATCTTTAGCATTACAGAATTCAGTAATCCCCGATAACCTTTATACAGTATTCGCCGGACAGGAACGCGATGCAGTTGAAAAACTCCGCAGCCTTATCACCGGTCATGCACCTTCATCACCAAGCATGGCAATTTTCAAAAACGGGAAAGTGGAATTCTTCCTTCCGCGGTATGAAATTGAAGGCTATTCAGCAGAGCAGATAGCATCAAGGTTAACTACTGTCTTTAATGAAAAGTGCAGTGCGCAGGGACCTTCAGTAAGCAGAGAAGCTTATGAAAAAGTAGTACATGCAAAGGCATGCGGTTCAAAAATAGAATTGTTCCAAGGATAATAATGAAATTCAGTACTCAAGAAGAGTATGGTTTGAGGCTGCTTCTCCGCATTGCTCAGGATAAATCAAGTAACGGACTTACGATTCCTGAGATTAGTGTTTTGGAGAAGCTGACTCAGTCTAATGTCGCAAAAATATTAAGACTGCTTAGAATGGGCGGCTTTATCGAAAGCGGCAGGGGAGCAAACGGCGGGTATAAACTTGCCTCTGCACCCGAAAAAATTATTGTCGGCGAAGTTCTTTCTGCATTAGGTGGAAAGCTGTTCAAGTCCTCATTTTGTGCTGATTATTCAGGCGACCAGCAGCTATGCACTCATTCAATAGATTGCTCAGTGCGTTCGCTGTGGCGTGCAGTGCAGTCTGCAGTTGATAATGTTGTTGACAAAATATCGTTGCGTGAACTGATGCTTGATGAGGCAAAAGTCAACATGTTTGTTAACGCGATTTTGGATGAGGCAAATTAGCAATATTGCTATTGTGTTGGGGATGTAAACCTTTTGTAAAAGGAAATTCCTACTCTGTTGATGTGTTCAATTAAATCAAGATTATCAATTTGATTGTACACTGATAAGTCAATGATGAATGGCAATAATAGGTCATCTAACTTTCTGCTAATAGAGTTAAGAATAGAAAGGGTAAGATCATCTCCCTTCAAGCTAATGTCTATATCGGAGCCATCTCGAAAATTTCCTTTTGCCCGTGACCCATAAATCACTGCTTCATCGATACCCGGGAATGATTGAAATATTGAAACTATTCTTTTTAGATCAGTCTCTTTTAATCCAAATTTAAGTGCAGAAATCATCAATTAACTTTTTCTTCGAGTATAAGTTTCAGGCTTTGATGAAGTGAATTAAATAAATTGTAGTACTTGGCAAGAATTGCAGCAACAATTTCTTGAGCAGTTTCCTCATTATATGTATGAGAAGATTTGATTCTGCTTTCAATCATTTGCATCCAGTCATCGCCATCTTTTATAAGTCCTCTATTATAAGCAAGCCTAAACGCATCACGACTGCCTTGAATATTTGTGAAACCTTGGAATTCATAAAAGTCCTTTATTACAGTCCACGATAATTCAAATGTATATTCAAAGGCTTGAATTAATCCCTGCTCTTCTAATTCATTCAGCCCATCGCCTTTTGCGATGAATTTCTCAAGTTGTGAAAGCGCTTTGGTAAAATTCGAGAAACGCTGATGCCATCGAATATCCTTATTTTCCATAATAAAACTGCAACATTTAAAAAGTGATTAGAAAATTTATCTTATTAGTAAATTTAACGAAAATCTGTTTCTTTGCAATATAAATAGTTTTGAGAGAATTGAGATTAAAACAAAAGGAAAATTCCTCATATTTACTGATATACGGCAATATTTCATGATGAACTGTGGAACTATTGCCGCCTCACATACCTCTAAATTCCAAATAATCAATTAATTTAAGGAGCCACCATGAAACACTTGTTTCTTTTTATTGTTATCGGCCTGTTCACAAGCAGTTCGATTTTTGCACAGTCTTCAGTCGATAAAAAATTGAAGGATGTTAAAGGAGATATTAAAAAAATTACTATTACTACTGATAAGGGTGATGTAACTTTTGAAGGCGATGATGCAAAAGCACTAGCAGAAAAACTTCAAAAGAAGGAAAAGAAAATTGTTAAAGTGGAAGTTAAAGCTGACAACGAGTCTGAAGAAAATTCACCTCATGCATTGATGCATGGCGGCAAAATGAAGAAAGTATTTATTATCAATGATGATACTCTCAAATGTCCTGAAATGGATATGTCGGAATTCAAGTTTAATCATGACTCTTTGATGAAGAATATACAATGCGATATTAAATTGAATATGAAAAACTTGGATAAATGCATGAAGTCTTTAAGGAATCGCGTTATAATTATTGAAGATAATGATGATGCCTGCTGCGCGGATGACGATGATGCTTGCTGTGCCGAAGATGAGGAAGATGCAGCGCCCTGCAGTGGAATGAAATCAGAGAATGAATCATCAGACTGCCATAAAGAAGGCGGACATAAAATCGAAAAGAAGATTATTATTAAGAAGCATATGAAGGATTCAAAGGATTTAAAAGGAATGAAAGAAGAAATTGAAGAAAAAGTAGAAACGAAAAGCGAATAACGAGTATACTTTTAATCGAAGCCAGGAGAGGTTATCAGGAATGATGACCTCTTTTTTTTTATGCCTTCTCAGCCTCTGCCATGAGCATATTAAAATAGATTTTCAGTAAATTCAAATCCTGCAGAAGGGGTTCGGTGTTATTTATAATATTTGATTCGTTAACGGAGGCGGTTAGTTTCATTACATTGATTACTGAAGCACAATTTGAAAGCAGACTATTAAATTTTACAGTGATGCTTTCTATTGCTTTCCGTAAATCATTGCCTGCAGCAGTAGTGTCAATAGATTTATCAGTTTCATTGTTATTTGAAAGAATATTCATCAATCCGCAAATATATTTTGCATCGAAACTGATTGCGTGAAGCAGTTCCATTTCTTTTGAAAGATATGAAACTTGAATTAACTGTTTTATTAAATCAGGAGATTTTAGTTTTGTTCCGTAAATGGAATCAAATCCTGAATAAAAGTATTCAAATAACTGTTGGTCTTGAATTGGTTCTGACATGACTAAAATGAAATAATAGTATTATTAAATATCAATTCATTGCCCGTTTTGCGGACTCTTCAATCTTCTTGACTATTTCATCAGCAACTCTTAAAGCCTTTAGTCCGTCTGCGCCGGAAACAACCGGAGGTTTGTTTTCGCGGATAGCGTCGACAAATAAACTTAGTTCATACTGCAGTGCGTTTATTTCTTTTGATTCAGGCTGCTCGTAAACTATGCTCTTTTTATGCTCTCCGACACCTATATCTCCAAAGTTAATAGCATTAGGCAACGCTGTTGAGGAGGTCGGCACAAGTCGAAACACTTCAGATTGTCCTGTTGAAAAATCAAGGGCAATATATCCGTCGCGCTGGAAGATTCTCATCTTGCGCATTTTCTTCTGTGAGATTCTGCTTGCTGTAACATTGGCCACTGCACCGTTTTCAAATTCTATACGCGCATTAGCAATATCAACATTCCCTGATACTACCGGGACTCCGCTTGCATCAATTTTCTTTACTTCGGATTTTACCAGGCTTAATATTATATCTATATCGTGTATCATCAAATCAAGTACGACTGCTACATCTGTTCCGCGGGGATTGAATTGAGCGAGTCTGTCTGATTGAATAAAGAGTGGTTCAAGCGGATAATTTTCCAACGAGAGCAATGCGGGATTAAATCTTTCGATGTGTCCAACCTGAAGAATTAATTTTTTCTTTTCAGCAAGTGCAACAATTTCTTCGGCTTCGGGGATGGTTACTGTAATAGGTTTTTCCAGCAGGATATGCTTGCCGGCCTCAAGGCATTGTTTAGCTATCTCATAATGGGCGCTGGTTACAGCAGCAATCGAAACGGCGTCAACATTTGCAAGCAATTCATCAAGCGTAGTGAAATAATTTACGCCTAACTCTTCAGAGATGGTTTTAGCTTGCTCTAAATTTTTGTCATAAATTCCAATCACATCACAAGTGGGAAGATTTTTTAATAACTTTACATGATGCTTCCCTAGATGCCCTGTTCCGACAATACCAACCTTTACCGGCATAATAATTCCTGCTTATTGTTTGCGATATAATAAAAAGTTACTGTGTTAGAAGTTAAATATTTCAACACACTTAATTGAGTTATAAAAAACAAATATTTTAATCTGTTCAGCATCCCTTCTGGTTTCTAAAAGCAGGCCTTCGTCGAGTACCTCGGAAAGTGTTCCGCTCTTAAAAACAATTTCATAAATAGCTGAATCAGCTTTTGGGTCCATTACGATGCCATAGTTCTCATGCATCGTTATATGAACCGTTTTTCCAATAAATTGTTTCCAATTCATTTGCATATTACATCCTCACTGTGAATTAATTAAAAGGACTAAGTTGTTAAAGCTTTGGCAAGTTTTATAGTCTTCCTGAATATTCTTTGCCAATGAAAGTTCGCCTGCCTGCAAGTAATCATAATAAACGGAAAAAATTATACTCAAATATTTAGATGCTTTATCGCAGTTTGCTGAAGTATTATCAACAAGTTCCGGAAATTCCGAAAGAAGTTGATTTGCATTCTCTATATATGTTGAATATAGTTCAGAACTTACTTCCGACACACTGCTTGTATCAAACTTGTAATATTTTCTCGGTGCCAGTACAGTGTCCTGTTTTGAATCATACAAAAGCAAGTCAAGTTTAGGGATACCGACGCCGATTATTGTAGTATTAAGTTCAGTACTGTATTCAATTGATGGCTCAAGTCTCCCCGACGAAAGAGAATCAATTAATTCGATAACATCTCCGACGGCAAAAAGATATAAAGTATAGTTGGGAATTTCATCCTTTGAGATATTATCGATAACTATAATTTCTTTCTGACCATCTCCGTTGACATCTAATTCATAAATCTCGGGTGATTCAAAACTCCAAGAATCAATTATATCATTTGAAGAATCGCGGACCACCATTTCGTTGTCCTGCAACGAAACATGAAAGAACGAAGAATCCGTGTCTTCAGTTTGCGCATAGCTTGAAAACGCAGTCGTTAAAAGTAATAAAAAGAATATTTGTTTGAACATTTCAAAATTATTTTAAAATTATGTTGTAATTTACATTAATTATACAACAATTTAGAAAAATGGGAAAGAAATAATTCCCAAGTTGACTAATTTAAAACTGAAATTATTAAAAATTAGATAAATCATACAATAAATGGAGTTATAAATGGCTAAAATGATTATTGCCGGCAATTGGAAAATGTTCAATAATATACAAGCATCAATAGAACTTGTTTCAGGGCTAAAGAGACTAGTAACCGCTAACCCAGGTTGTGAGGTAGTAGTATGTCCACCCTTTACATCTTTAGAAGCGGTTGGGAATTATTTGAAAGATTCACCTATAAAATTGGGTGCACAGAATATGCACTTCGAAGAAAACGGTGCGTTCACGGGAGAGATTTCTGCTGAGATGCTTTTAAGTGTTGGATGTGTTTATGTTATCCTAGGACATTCCGAAAGAAGAGCAATTTTTGGTGAGTCAGATGAACTTATCAATAAGAAAATCAAAAAAGCGCTTAGCAAAAATTTACTTCCTATTTTCTGCATTGGTGAAACGCTTCAGGAACGCGAATCTAACATTACTTTCGATGTTATTAAAAAACAAGTAACCGAAGGATTAGCCGGTATTTCTGCAGATGATATGCTAAAGGTCGTTGTTGCCTATGAGCCTGTATGGGCAATTGGTACCGGCAAGACTGCCTCACCCGCACAGGCACAGGAAGTTCATGCGTTCATCAGAAATTTATTAGGACAATTATATAATTCAACAGTTGCTGCTGCAATAACAATTCAGTACGGCGGAAGTGTGAAGCCTGAAAATGCAGTCGAATTATTAGGTCAGCCTGATATTAACGGTGCATTAGTCGGCGGTGCCTGCCTTAAAGCTGATTCATTTAATAGTATCATTGAAGCAGCATCAAAATAATTTTGTAACGGGAACATCACGGTCAAATGGTGTTCCCTTATAATTTAATTAATATTTTAACAGCATTACAATATTGAGACTTAATTAAGTTGATGCAAAGCAATAAGTTGAACCGCTTTCTTGAGGATTTAACAACGGCATTTCTTTCTGTAACAAAGCAGGAAGATTTGCAGTCGATTCTTGATGCTCCGTTTTGGAAGAGTTTGGACTTACAGTTACTTTGTATTTGCTTGAATGATAAAAACAAAAACGAAGAAGCTTTTATATTTCGGAGTGCTGAGAAGCATTCTGATGAAATTAAAAATGAATTATGCATTGGGGAGTCTCTACTAAATAATGTTTCACAAAAATCAGTTACTTCCAATAGTGGAAATACAACTTATAGTGAATCTTCGAATCATCTTCACTTTACAATAAATCCCGATAAAAACTTTTCGCTTAAGTGTATCATTGGAAAATCCTCACAAAATATTCCGGAATATCTAAAAGTATTAATCTCATCTTTGCTCGGAAGCACATTTCAAAAACTGTTCCCGTTCAATACTGATACTGGTTTTACCGCTAAGTCTTTGGTTGAAGAGATGCCTGCAAATATTTTGTCACAAACTCAAATCAATTATAACACAGAAGCAGATGAGTTAAAGAATTATTATTACAAACTGCTTAATGATATTCCCGGTCAAATTGCTGTATTTGATAAGGACCTTCGTTATAAATTTGTTAACCCTGAATCTGTTAAGGATGAATCAATCCGTAATTGGCTGATAGGGAAAAATGATTTAGAGTATTGTGAATATAGAGGGTTAGACCCTTCAGTGGGTATTGACAGGCAGGTAAGTTTAAGGAAAGCATTGCAGGAAAAGAAAAGACTTTCATTTGTTGAGAAGGTATCTAAACCAAGCGGGGATACTTTATATTTTTACCGAGTGATTTCACCAATATTCGACAACAATCAGGAAGTCGAGTCGCTTATAGGTTACGGGGTTGATATTACTGAACAGAAGATGGCTGAATATGAACGGGATAGATTTTTCAATCTTTCTCTGGACATTTTATGCATCGCAAATATCGACGGATACTTCAAGAGAATAAACCCTGCAATCGAGAAAATGCTGGGATTCAAAATTGATGAACTGTTGGCAAAACCTATTATTGAGTTTATTTCAAAGGAAGATTCTGAAAAAACCAAAGCCATGTTCAATGATTTGAAATTGAATAAGCAAGTCTCTAATTTTGAAAACAGGTTTGTCTGTAAAGATGGAGCCGAAAGGTGGTTCTCATGGAAAGCGGTTAAAGTACCTGAATCACCTTATGTTTATGGGGTCCTGCGTGATATAACTGAACAAAAATGGATTGAACAGGAACTGATTAATGCGAAAACTTTAGCTGAAGACTCAACTAAGGCCAAAGAAGAATTCCTTGCTCATATGAGTCACGAAATACGAACACCGCTGAATGCTATCATTGGTCTGACAGATTTTATGATTGAAAATAAAATGCAGGAACGGCAGTATGAATATTTAGGAACGGTTAAGTCAGCTGCGGATAACTTGCTCCTGCTTATTAATGACATACTTGATTTTTCAAAAATAAATTCAGGCAAGATTGAATTCGAGAATGCCGAGTTTTCGCTAGAAGAGATTATTAAAAAGAATGTTCAGATTATCGAAATTCGTGCTTTGGAGAAAAACATTTCTTTAAGTATGGAATATGCAGTTGATATCCCTAAAGTTCTGATTGGCGACGAAAACAGAATCAACCAAATAATAATGAATTTCTTGTCCAACGCGGTTAAGTTTACAAACGAAGGCGGCGTTTCAATTTCTGCAAAGTTAGAGCGTAATAATCTTCCCGATGAAATGGTCGAGATAAGCCTGAGTGTCGCTGATTCCGGGATTGGTATCCCTCAAGATAAACTTGAACATATATTTGACAGTTTTGCCCAAGTTAAAACTTCCGGATATACATCGATACAGGGTGCGGGTCTTGGATTAACCATTACCCGAAAACTAGTCGAATTGTTGAATGGAAAAATATCAGTTGAAAGTTCGATTGGTAAAGGTTCAGTCTTCACAGCATTGATTCAGTTGAAAAAAAGTAAGCGGACTGTTCTTGAAACTGTTGACATATCATCAACGATGATGAACGACAAACTGCTGATTGACAAAAATATTCTAGTGGTGGAAGACAATGAACTTAATCAAATAGTCGTTTCTAATTTTCTGAAAAAGTGGGGCGCAAAATACAGCATAGCCGGAAATGGTGAAGTTGCCTTGAATTTTCTCGAAAGTAAA
>CAIWTC010000575.1 GCA_903915485.1 uncultured Ignavibacteriales bacterium
TTATAGCCCGCAAGATAGTTGCTACACTAAATTCAACAGGAACACCCGCTATTTATCTTCACCCAACTGACGCTATGCACGGGGATTTGGGAATGGTGCGAAAAGAAGATGTGGTTATAGCCATATCCAAAAGCGGGAGAACTGAAGAATTAATTTCGCTGATGCCAATGTTCAAGCGGCTTAATGTTCCGGTAATCGGAATGCTTGGTGAAGTTAATTCACCTCTTGGAGAGTACTCAGACATTATCTTACATATCGCAATCAACGAAGAAGCATGTCCTTTTGATTTAGCACCAACAGCATCAACGACCGCAACATTAGTATTGGGTGATGCATTAAGTGTTGCACTCTTGAAAATGCGCGGATTCACAGAACAAGATTTCGCCAATCTGCATCCGGGTGGAAGTTTAGGAAAAAGATTATCCCTGCGCGTTAGTGAAATTATGAAAAAAGGAAGTGAGATTCCTGTGGTCACGGAAGAAACTTCTTTGAAGGAATCGATATTTGAGATAACCTCTAAAAGATTAGGCGTAACTTGTGTTGTAGATTCTGACGGCGTACTTAAAGGAATCATCACCGATGGTGATTTAAGACGTCTTCTTGAAAAAGAAGTAAATATAAACAACATGAAAGCGAAAGATGTAATGACTGTGGGGCCGAAGAGAATATCATCGACAATACTCGCCTCTTTTGCATTACAGATGATGGAAAATTATAAGATCACTTCAGTAATCGTTGCCGAAAATGATAAGCCAATCGGTATACTTCACCTGCATGACCTGGTAAACTTGGGTCTGAAGATTAGATGAAATCATTTTATTTTACTGCCTTCCTGATGGCAATGATATTAATACTCGGTTGCCATAAAGATGAACCCGCAAAGATTAGTGAGTTTATTAGCGGAAAGGAAATTCCTACTCAAGAGAGTTGGAATTCAACTATAGTGTTCACCGATTCAGGAAACACCCGTGCAATTCTACAGACTGCACATTTGCGGATGTATTCATTATCACAAACTACTTTACTCGACACTTCAGTAAAAATTGATTTCTACGGAAGGGATTCGAAAAAATCTTCGACCCTTACTTCCAAAAGAGGAAAAGTAGATGATAAAAACAGAAACTTGTATGCTTACGAAAATGTGGTCGTTAAAAATGACAGCGGTGTAGTTGTTGAGACTAGTGAATTGATGTGGGAAAACACTAAGCAAAAAATCATGACAGATAAGTTTGTCACCATTACAACGCCAACTGAAAAAATTCAAGGATATGGATTTGAATCTGATCAATTTATTCGAAATTATATTATACGAAGAATAACATATGTTACAAATTCAACATCGTTTGATAAATAAGATAGCCTTTCTTTTCCTTATTTACCTTGGAACTGCTGCTGCACAGTCAGGGAATGAGCCTATATTAATTATCGGGAATGAATTAATAGGTAGGGTTGAAAATGGACAGAGCGTTAGAGAAGTTAATGGTAATGTTGTTCTAAAACAAGGGAATGTTACTATAAACTGCGACCGTGCAATTCAATACCTGGCACAGAACAATGCAAGGTTGATTGGAAATGTTATTGTGCATCAGGACACTTTAACCATTAAAACTCCCGAAGGATATTACTACGGCAACGACAAGAGAGCATATTCAAACAGAGGCGTTGAACTTAACGACAAAAAAGTTATTCTTACTGCATCCGAAGGCGAATATTTTTTCAAACTGCACAAAGCAGACTTTAACACGAATGTAAAACTTTATGATACTGCATCAACGCTAACTTCGCAAAAGCTCATCTACTACCGTTTTGAAAATAAGGCAATCGCTTCGAAGAGCGTAAAGATAGTCGAGTCTGAGAATACTATATATGCAGATAGCCTAATTCATCTGCGAAATGAAAAAACGAGTTTTTGTTTTTCCAATATTCTATTGCGCAATTCTAAAGACGGGATGAACATCTTCGGCGAGCACCTTGAAGATTACCGTGCAAAGAACTATTCGCTAATAGATAAGGCTCCCCTGCTTATACAATTCGACACATCATATAATGCCGCGAAAGACAGTATAATAAGAATTGATACTTTGACTATAAAATCAAATAGAATGGAAGCATTCAGAGATTCAACTAATTTATTTTTAGCAACGGGAGATGTAAAAATAATCCGTTCTGATTTTTCTTCACTCAATGATATTACAAAATATTCTAAGAATCTTGAGTTAATAGAGACTTGGAAAGTTTCAGACAGTGCAAGAATACCGACTCTGTGGTATTCGTTGAACCAAATGACAGGCGACTCTATACGGATTCTTCTTAAGGATAACCGTATTCAGAAAACGATTGTCAAATTGAATGCAATGCTCATTTCTCAGAATGAAAAATACCAGAAGCGGATGGATCAAATTTCGGGAAGCAGTATCACTCTGTTTTTCAATGATAATAAATTAGTGAGTTCCGATATTGCCGGTAATGCATTGAGTTACTATTATCTCTATGATGACGGCGAACCTAACGGCATCATTAAAGCTAGCGCGCGTGAGCTGCGAACCTTCTTTGAAGAGAAGCAAGTTAGCGATGTGAAACTTTACGGTGATCCAAAAAGTGAATTTCATCCCGAAGCATTAGTCAAAGGAAAAGAAAATCAATTTATTCTCCCGGGAATGAAGTTATACACAGACAAACCCATAATGAGCGATTTAATCAGCGCGAAACAAATAGCATTTTTAAATAGAACAACCCCTAATCCAAAAAAGACAAAATGAGCACAACCAAACTTAGCAGTAGTAATTTAGTTAAAGTATATAAGAAGCGCACCGTTGTAAACGATGTCTCTATAGAAGTTTCAAAAGAAGAAATTGTCGGTTTACTTGGCCCGAACGGTGCAGGGAAAACGACTACATTTTATATGATGGTAGGAATGGTAAGGCCTAATGCGGGAAAAGTTTTTCTTGATGATAAAGAAATTACAAAAACTCCGATGTATTTGCGTGCACAACAAGGAATCGGATACCTTCCACAGGAGGCATCTATCTTTCGCAGACTTTCTGTTGAGGACAATATTCTGGCGATCCTTCAGATGATGAAACTCTCAAGCAAAGAACGCAAAGAGAAAACAGAAAAACTGTTAGAAGATTTGAACATAACACATATCCGCAAAAGTCTTGGCTTTCAGTTAAGTGGCGGTGAACGGCGCAGAACAGAAATTGCAAGAGCACTTGCCACCGACCCAAATTTTATCTTATTAGATGAACCTTTTGCCGGAGTTGACCCGATTGCTGTTGAAGATATTATGAAGATTGTGGCGAATCTTAAAAAACGAGGCATTGGTGTTTTAATCACTGATCATAATGTTCATGAGACGCTATCTATTGTAGATAAGGCTTATATATTAATAGACGGTAAAATATTCAGAAGCGGTTCAGCCGAGCAATTGGCGAACGATGAAGATGTAAGAAAACTTTATCTTGGTGAAAAATTTAAGCTAGAGAGATATTCTTAAACTTAGTTAGAGATAATTGCTATAGTTATCCCATAACCAATTTATAATAGAACCCATTAATTCCTGTTGTTAAAGGGAGTATTTATTAATTCCTGCTTACTTTTTTGTAATGACCGAAAACATCTTTTCATTTAATACCCCCAAGACTTCTGACTTATTATCAAGATTTTTCTCGGGGATAATCTGAAATAGTTTTTCGTTAAAAGAAATCATTGAGCCATAAACAGAATAAGCCCAGGATAGATTTCTTAAACTGGCTTCATCATTAATATTAAGACAAATAGGAATCGCCAGGCGGAGAACTTCACTTTCACTTTGCCAAAAACCGGCCATAAGTTCGTTTTCGTTTTCTGTAGAAACTTCATTCAGTATATTAATCAGCATTTGAGAAAGCATTTTATACTTCGCAAAAAAATCTTTTTTAAGTTCGAAATAAACTTTTAATCTTTCTTCCGGAGAAAGTTCTTCGTTATTAAAATTGGTTTTGATAGTCTCCAGGAAGTCCGCACAAAGCCATTTAACCGTTTCTTGGAACAAATGTTCCTTGGAATTGAAATAGTTATATAAAGAAGTTTTGCCAATTCTTAAGTCACGGGCAACTTCTTCGATGGTGGTTTTCTTTATTCCATGCCTTGAAAAGCGCTTTTCTGCAGCTTTAAGAATATCTTCACGCTTTCTATTGTAAGCTGTACGGTGTATTTTTGTTTTGATAGTTTTCATAAAAAGATTGTTTATTTAGTAATATGTATCTATTTTAAAAGTTTAAATGTAATATAATATAATTTTGGAGGATTTTTTCCTATGCCAGTGATGTCAAGAATGCGTGCGATTGCTCCCGTATTTATCATAGTTATAGCAGTTTTGTTTATTTTGTTTATGGTTATCTCTGATTCTAAATTAGCCGAAGTTTTTGGTAGATCCAAAAATAATGTCGGAACAATTAATGGGAAAGATATAACTTATCCTGAATTTTCCCAAAAATTCGAAGATTACCGCAAACAATATCGCGATGCGTATAAACAAGATTTTGACGAGGACAATCTCGATCAGTATCGTGACCAGCTTTGGGAAGATTTCATTATGTCAACCCTTTCGAAAGAGCAAATTGAAAAATGTGGAATTACAGTTTCAGAAAAGGAACTTAACGACATAATCTTTGGTCCAAATCCCCCTGATTTTCTAAAAAAAGGCTTTATCGATTCAACGGGTAACTTTAGAAGAGACCTTTATGACGCTGAAGTCAAAAAACCTCAAAACAAAGAAATTATCGTAAGAGTAAAAGAAGCGTTAAAAGAACAAGTGGCTGATGAAAAATTACAGGCAGTTGTTAATGCAGCAATTCTTCCTTCCGCAGGTGAAATCAAAAGAAAGTATGTTGAACAGACAGGAAAAATGAATGCAGAGTTTGCACTTGTTGATTTGTCACAGTTCCCTGAAAATACTGTAACTGCTACTAATGAAGAAGTAAAGAAATATTACGATGAGCATCCTGATAAGTTTATGGTCGACGCTCAGAGGAAATTAAAATATATCGCATTCCCTATCGTTGCAACCAAAGCAGATTCAGAAAGCGTACGACAGACCTTACAGACCTTAGTTGAGTTATCAGACACAACATCACTTGATTCAGTTGCAAAGTCTTTCACAGGAATTCAGATTGCTAAAGACAGCGCTGACCTTTCAACAATTCCTGCTGAAGCAGCATCAAAAATTATAAGTGCCGAAAAAGGAAAAATTATTGGTCCAATTGCAACCTCCGCAGGTTACATGGTTTATAGAGTTACCAATGTTAAAAGTGGCGACCCATTAGTTTCTGCTTCACAAATCCTCATCACGGGACCTGATGCGGAAAAAGAAGCCACCAAAGTTTATGGAGAAATAAAAGCAGGATTAAGTTTTGAAGATGCTGCAAGAAAATATTCAAAAGATGCCGGTTCTGCAGCAAAAGGCGGTTCACTTGGATGGTTCAAAAAAGGGAGTCAGACACCTGATGTAGAAACAGCAGCAATGTCAGGCAAACCCGGCGAAGTACTTAAACCTATTAAATCTGCCAATGGATATTATATTGTTAAAGTAAACGGAAAAAACAGTTCAAAATACTTCTTCGAAAAAGTATCAGAAATTGTAAAGCCTTCTGCAAGTACAAAAGACCTTGTTTATCAGAAAGCAGTTGACTTCCAGTTTCTTGCTAACAAGAACGGATTTGAATCTGAATGTACTGCACAGAAACTTAATGTCTTGGAATCGCAGGAATTTTCAAAAGATGCAGGCTATATCCCTAATTTGGGAATGTGCCGTTCACTTATCAGTTTCTCATTTGATAACAGTGTAAACTCACTAAGCAAACCTATCAAAACTCAAATTGGTTATGTTGTAGCTAAAGTATCTGAAGAAATCAAACCCGGTGTTAGAAAATTTGAAGCAGTTGAGAAAAATGTAAAAGTTCTCTGCTTAAAAGATAAAAGATATGCAAAAGCAAAAGCTGAAGCTGAGAGAATAAAAAATTCAATCGGTGATGATATTGCAAAAGCTACTCAAGTATCAAAAGATGTAAGATTAGGTTCAGCACCCGGATTCACAACCAACGGCTCAGTTCCTGCAATTGGCCAGGATTATAACTTCGCTGCTGAAGCTTATAAAGCACCTTTGAATAAAGTTATCGGACCTGTAAAAGGAATGAACGGATATTATCTTATCAAGGTTACACAAAGAGAAAACTTTAACGAAAGTGATTACTTAGTACAATACAATCCTATAAGAGATAATTCGTTTTCAACAAGAAAACAAAATTTTTATCAGCAATGGCAAGCGAAACTTAAAACTGACGCTTCGATTGTGGATAGAAGATACATGTTCTTTTAATAAATTAAAACCTCTCTCCTAAAACGAGAGAGGTTTTTTTCTGTTAAGACTAAAATTAAATTATGCCTCAGAAAATTTCTCGTATCTATTTAACCGGATTTATGGGAAGCGGTAAAAGCTCCCTAGGCTGTATTTTAGCCAATACAATTGGATATGGTTTCTATGACTTGGATAAAGAAATAGAGAACTCAGCCAATAAGAAGATTACCGATATATTCAAAGACAGCGGTGAATCTTATTTCCGGGATTTAGAAGCAGAAACACTTGTAAAAGTCTCAAAGTCTTCACATATTGTTGTCGCTCTTGGAGGCGGTGCAGTCCTCAGAAAGTCAAACCTTGACCTCACTAAGTCCACCGGAAAACTTGTTTACCTTCGAAGCTCGGCATCAGAATTATATAACCGGCTTAAATTTAAAACAGACCGTCCCCTCTTTCAGACTGTTGACAATGTGATTATTTCTGAAGAAGAGGCGCTAAACAAAATTAAATTAATGATGGCTGAACGCGAGCCAATATACAATCAGGCAGATATTGTTTTTGACACTGATAACAAAACTCTTGGAATGAGCGTGGACTCCTTGAAAAACTATTTAGAAAAACATTTTGAAATATCTTATGAAAAAAATTAAAATCGAATCCCCTTCCAAACCACATTTTTGCTACTTCGGAACAGACTTATTTGAGAAACTCCCGAAGTTGATTTCAGCATCACAATTACCGAAAAATATTTTAGTGATTGTCGACTCAAATGTCAACAAACTTTGGGGTAAAAATATTCGCGAAACATTTTCCAGCTTAACATATAATGTTAATTATTATATTTTGGAAGCAGGCGAAAAATCAAAATCGTTCACAAAAGTTCAAACAATACTCAAGAAGATGGTTGAACTCAAATTCAACCGTGACTCGATGATAATCTCAATAGGCGGTGGTGTTTGCGGAGACCTTTCAGGATTTGTAGCATCGATATATAACAGAGGCATCGCATTAGTGCATGTACCTACCACACTACTCTCAATGATTGATAGTTCAATCGGCGGAAAAAATGGAATTAATTTTGCGAATAGAAAAAACAATATCGGCTGTATAACACAGCCCGAATTCATTCTGATTGACAAGAAATTCTTAAAAACACTTCCAAAGGATGAATTCCTTAGCGGATGCGGAGAGTTATTGAAATATGCATTTTTAGGCGATACATCATTATTCAAAGATATTTCGAAATTTGCACAGAATGGCTTTAAAGAAAATGATGCGAACCTTGACAACCTTATTTACAAATGCATACTCGTGAAATCATCTGTAGTAAAACAGGATGAAGGTGAATCTGATGTAAGAAAAGTTCTTAACCTCGGACATACTTTTGCTCACGGTATTGAATCGACATCAAACTTCAAGATTGCTCACGGAATAGCTGTTTCAGCAGGCCTGCTTGCTGCCATTATCCTGAGTTATAAAATTGGCTTAATTAATGAGAAGCAACTTTCAGCATTCTCTGAATTACCTTTGCTGATGAAATATCCTGAATCGATAAACAAACTTTCTGTGCCAAGTGCTATTAAATACATGGCTTCAGATAAAAAGAGTGTAAATGCATCTCCTCAATTTGTGCTGATTAATGATATCGGTGAATTGGCGATGAATGTTGAAGTTGACAGTGCACTTGTGAATGAGTCTTTGACTTCAGCTTTAAATTTTATTAAAACACTTAATAACCCAACTAAAACTACTTCAAGAAAAAAATGAACGCTTCAAAACATATTCTCTTACTAGTCGGGGGCGCATCTGCTGAAAGGGAAATTTCCAAACGGTCATCAAGAGCAATCTATGCAGCACTGACTGAACTTGGATATAAAGTTAGTTTGCTTGACCCTGCCTATGGTACTAATCAACCGACGAACATTGAAGACTTTTTCTCTGTAAATGATATTAGTGAAGTTTCTGCAGGTAATTATCTTGCAGCGCTTAGCCTACCCGTCATGAAGGAGATAGATACGGTATTCATTGGCCTGCATGGACAGTACGGAGAAGATGGAATGATTCAGTCCCTCTTGGAATTGCAGAACATTAGCTACACAGGTTCAGGGATTCTCGCAAGTTCTTTAGCAATGGATAAGCACATGGCAAAAATTATCATGAAAGACCATGGCATTAACTGCCCTAAAGAAATATTCATTCGAAAAAACTCCGTTGATATGAATGATATTTTAAGGAGAATAGCTGATGATATTTTACTTCCTTGTGTTGTAAAGCCGAATGATCAAGGTTCAACATGCGGTTTGACAGTCTGCAATAACCTTTCTGAGGTACAAGCAGCGGTTGAGTTAGCATTAAGCATGTCCGTATCAGGAACTGTTTTGATTGAAGAATTTATCAAAGGGCGTGAGCTTACTGCAGGCGTAATCGGCAATCAAACATTGCCGGTTCTGGAAATCAGACCTACTCACGGACTTTATGACTATGAGTGTAAGTACACTTCTGGTATGACTGAGTATATAGTCCCCGCTGAAATAGATTCTGAAACTTCGAATTTAATTAATCAGATGACTCAAGCCTCTTTTGTTTCACTTGGATGCAAAACTTACGGAAGGGCTGATTTCCGTCTGACCCCTGATGGCCAAGTCTATTGCCTTGAAATGAATACGCTCCCCGGAATGACTTCAACGAGTTTATTGCCTAAGATGGCCAAAGCCGTCGGGATTTCTTTCAACGAA